>JADZGG010000025.1 GCA_020854015.1 Flavobacteriales bacterium | reverse complement strand
GCGAGGTCATCGGATTCGTGAACGCCGGCGACATGCTCGAAGCGCCCGACGTGATCGCCCAATTGGATGCTGAGTTTCAGAAGGGGAACACGGACGTGATCTATGGGGATGCGAACATGGTGGACCCCGATGATATCCGGAAGGTCCGTCGCTTCTGGAAAGGCGGCGACTATCACCGTGAGAACTTCCGCAAGGGCTGGATGCCGCCGCACCTGGGCACCTACATCCGCCGCAGTGCTTATCAACGTTTCGGGCAGTTCAATCTCGCGTTCCGCATCGCAGCGGATTACGAGCTGATGTTCCGGTTCCTCTACAAGCACCGGCTGCAGGCACGCTACGTACCGCTCACCATTGTTCGCTTCCGCTTGGGAGGTGCCAGCAACAAGAGCGTGAAGCACATCTGGAACGCGAACCGCGAAGTGCTACAGGCTTGGAAAGTGAACGGGGAGCCGGTGAGCCCCCTGCTCATGTTCGCCAAGCCACTGCGAAAGATCACGCAGTACTTCAGCTGATCCGTTCTAGCGCACTACCGTGATCGCTGCGGGCAGCCAGGTCGCGCCCAGTTCCGGACGAAGCCAATACCTGCCCGAAGGCACGCTCGCCAGGTCCAGCCACTCGTCGCCATAGCCACGGAAGCGGCCTGCCAGCACTTCACGCCCAGTACCATCCATCAGGCTCCAGTTGCCCAGCAAGGCGCCTTGACCACGGCTGACCCGAATGGCTCCACGTGTGGGATTGGGAAAGAGGCTGAGCATGCGGTCGGCATCACGTTCTGATATGCTTGTGATCATGTAAGGGGCGGAGATGGACGTACAGGCCACGCCATACACCACCTCAACCGTGTACGAACCGGTGGATCCAGCTTGCACACAGGTTGAGTTGCTGCCCGGAAGGGGCGATCCGTCGAGGAACCATTGGTATGCCGAGCCGACAGGGGAAGCGCAAAGCTGCAGGCCATTGGGTACGATGGTGGCTTGTGCCGCCGGGTCGAACGTCAGGTTGATCACCACACCAAGTTGAGCGATGTAATTCGGACAGTTCGCCGGAGCTCCGGACACCACATAGTTGCCGGTTGTGGTCACCACCAGTGTGTCGTCCGTGGCGCCGGGGATCGGGATGCCATTGTTCGTCCACTGGATGTTCAATTCGTAGGGCGGTCCGAGGATCAGAAGTACGGTGTCGCCTTCGCAATGGTGTGCGTTGCCCATGCTGTCGATCACGGCCTGGTCCCCTTCATGGATCACATAGGGCGGCAGGAAGGCCCAGCCGTCCACCAGAACCGGAGGGCTCATCTCGCTGCAACTGTCCAAGGTTGCCAGCACAGTGAAGGTGTAGCCAGCGTCGACATAGCCTACGCCCAGGTTCTGGAATACCGCGCCAGGTACGGCGATCCCATCCTTGTACCATTGGTAGGTGTCGTAGACCTGCGTCGTCAGCATCACCACTTCGTTCGGACAGAGGATGGGCGATGGTGGTGTGATGGTAGGGTCGAAGGGGCATTGGGCCAGCAGCGGTGCGGCGAGCAGGCCATGGATGAACAGGAGAGCAGAGCGCATGGGATGGGTTGATCGGGTCATTGACACGCGTAGGACGCTCAACGCTGCTTGAAGGTGACACACCGATCGTCACATCCCGCTCAGCGCAATACCTGCACGTGACCCACCTTTCGGCCTTGCAGGCGATCGCCCTGGCAGGGGAAGTCGTAGTCCAGGATGTAGTAATAGACCCCTTCCGGTACCGCATTGTTCCCTGGCGTCTTGCCATCCCAGGGCTTGTATGTGCCGCCGCTCTCGTACAGCTTCATGCCCCAACGGTTGAAGACCTTCAGCGTGACGTTGCCGTTCGCATTGGGGATCGGGAAGAAGCTGTCATTCTTCAGGTCGCCGTTCGGGCTGAACACGTTCGGTACGAGCAACCCGCCCTGCAACCACGAGCTGCCCGAGACCTCCACCGGTACCGCGAACGAGCCGCTTTGTCCGCACAAGGGATCCGCGGCCTGTAGGCTGATCGTGTAACTGCCCGCGTCCGTGTAGGTATACGAAACAGACTCCCCTTGGAGCACTGTACCGTCGCCCATGTTCCACGTGTACACAGTGCCCTGTGGCGCGCTGGTGAGGTTCACGGTGGTAACGCTCAATCCCGAGCAGAGATCGTTGCCTGTCACTTCGAACTGCACATCCAATGTACCTATCGGTAGCAGCGTGATCGGGATCTGAACGGTTCCGGATGCGCCACAGATGGTCTCCTGGGCCTGCAGCGTGATCACGTATGTGCCGGTGTCAGCATAGGTGTGAATGGCGTTCGTGGTGCTGATGACCGTGCCATCGCCCATGTTCCAGGTGAAGTTGAACGTGCCAGCGGTGGTGGTGTTGGTGCAGACCACCGTGAGCGGATCACAGGGGTCCGGCTGGCTGATGGTGAAGCCGGGTGTCACGGTCAGCGGATCCGCGATGGTCACTTGGATCGATGCGGTGTCCGCGAAGTTGCACGAGGCACTGTCGATGGCCACGAGGGTAACGGTGTACACGCCGGGAACGTCGTACAAGTGCGAAGGGACCTGGTCGGTGCTGATCGGCGAACCATCGCCGAAGTCCCACAGCCAGTTGGTACCGCTGCCGAGGTTCAGGAAGTTGATGGTGACAGGTGCGCAGCCGGAAAGTGGCGTACCACTGATGCTGGAGACCACCCCTTCACCGAAATCGATCTTGAACACACCTAGGTTGCAGTTGAAGCTGTTGTTCGTCTGGCTCCAGGCGCCCGGTGTCGTGGGGAGGTCGGAGTTACCACCGCAGCCAGCGCACACGGCCTGGTAAACAACGCCGTTCTTCGCGAAACGGCTGGTGCCACCGTCCACATGCTCTGCACTGAACGAGCCACCGTAGAACGTGGCGTAATCCAAGGACATGGCTTCCGCGCTCAGCACCATCAAGTAGAAATCGCTGCCATCGGTGCCGGATTGAAAGGCGTCGGCGGTCACCGGAAGTCCTGTCGTCGTGCTGGAGAAAGCCTGTTGTACCCAGTTGGTGCTGCCGCCCCAACCGCTGAAATAGATCTGTCCGCAATCGCTCACCAGAAAGGCCGATGGGCTGATGTCCTCCACGCCAGTCCCATTGCCGATCGCCGTGCTCCAGATCGAGGTCGAGAGGTCGTGCGATACCTTCTGAATGAACTGCGAACTGTTGGCATTGGCGTACTTCCCCGGGGTGATGGGCCAGATGCCGTGTGTCTGTCCAACGACATACACAGCGTCGGCCGTGTCGAGCTGCACGAAGTAGCATTGGTCGTAGGCTGGGGTCCCCAGGTACGTACTGCTGAGCAACGTGGATCCCGTGGGGTCGAAGCGCGCGATGAATCCATCGGTGGCCCCGTTGGATGTGGGGTCAAGTGATGAACCGGCCATGGGTAGGTCACCGCTCGTGCTTCCTCCGACCACGAACACTTCACCATCGCTGTCCAACTGCACGCTGTAGCACGCATCAATACCGCTGCCGCCGTAGTAGCTGGCGAAGCTCTGGCTTGTGAGCGGGGCATCCATGGCGAAGAGGTAGCCATCCTGCACGCCGCCACTGAAGGTCGGGAACGGAGCATTTGCCGAGGTGGGCATGTTGCTGCTCTGGGTGCTGCTGGCGATCACAGGCAATTCCTGCGCGTTCAGCACGATCTCGCCGCGGAAGGGATCGCCGTAATTGTATCCGGTGGGTGTGGGGTCGTTGATCCCGTCCGTACCGGTGCCACCTACGTACGTGCTGCCGAGCAGGCCGGTCGCATCAGCGCTCAAGTGCACGACGACAATGTCAACGCCATTGGGATGCTGGTAGCCTTCGTTCACCGGAAAGTTCACCGCAGGTCCTCCGGCGAAAGTGTTGTCGAAGCAGCCCGGTGTGGTGGGGAAATCCGATGCGCCCGTGGTACCGAGCAGGTAGAGCTCGTCGTTGCTGTTCACGATGATGCTGTGCGGACTCTCGTTACCGAACGCACCACCGATGTAGGTGCTCCACACCAGGGCGGTACCGTCCGGTGTGAACTTCGTGATGGCCATGTCGATGGTCCCCCCCACAAAGGCAGGACCCTGCACACCCAGTGTTACAGGGTAGCCTGTGCCGAACACGATGCCGCCACCGAACAGGTCCCCGTTCGCGTTGTAGGTGGCCGTGAAACCGAAGTTGTCCGCGGTGCTACCCGTGAAACTGCCGAAGACAACGGTGGGGTCGATCACCAAGGGATACCGCGCGTCGTGCCCCTGCGGCAAGGCGAAACGCACCCGGTCACCTTCCAACTGAAAGGCAACGGCCACAGGTCGACGTATGCCGTTCACTTCCTGCCAAGCGACCGGTGCTTCCTCGGTCACCGTGCCGGCCGAGGTATGCACAACGAGGCGGCCATTGTTCACCTCCATCCGCTCCTGGCCTTCGTAGCGAAGGACGATGTTGTTGGGGTCCGCACCGGGGGCTACCAACCAATCGTAAGTGAGTCCGCCAGCACCGCTTATGTGAAGCGTGATGCCCGGGTAGACCTCGCGTAGCTCCGCTCCGCCGAACACCCGCACACGTGAAGCCCATTTCGAAGGGTCGTTGCCAATGAAGTGGTTCTCGTAGTGGGGAGCTGGATCCAAGCCTTGCTGTGTGGTGGACTGACCGTTCTCGAAGTGGACGCGGAACGCATGGGCACGCAGGCCCTCGTCATGTGCAACGGCCTTGGTGCCATGTTGATGACCGCCAGAGCGAAGTACGTAAGTGAGCGCTCCTTTCTCCACGAAGACAGCACCCTGTCCTGTGGGTACCCGGTACAGCACCTGGCCGGGCCATTGCCCCTTGTTCTCTTGGAATTGGAGCCCTGTTCGATCGTGTTCCGCAGCAACTGTTACGAGCGTGCCGGTGCACAGGAGGAAGGAGAGGAGCGGCCTGGTATTGCGCATGATGCCAAGGTAACGGATGGTCATCTGCTAGACGCACAAAGCCTTGTGCCTCGTTGTCCGAACCTAGCGCTTCGCTGCCCGGAAACCGTCCTGCACCTTCGGACCGCGCGGTTGCACCCAGTTGGTGGTGCCAACGTGGAAACAGGGTGGCGCCACGCCCCAGCATGGGAACCCATCCGCTACCCGCACCTTCATGCCTTGGAGGTCGCGCTCAGTGTAAGAGACCTCTTCCACTGGAGCTGGTGTGAACGCATGGTGTCTTGCCACGTCGCGCGACTCGATGCCCGTTTTCAGCAGTGTCTGCGCCAGTAATACCGCGAACAGGCCAAGCGTGGACCAACGCAGCAGTGTGCCGCCACGCACGTTCCGCAAGGCCACGTAGCAGGTCAGTGCGATGAAGATGATGATCGTGGCCCATCCGAACCGGAAGGCCGGACTACGCAGGAACCAGACCAGATTGTTCACCAGAAGCAGGGCTCCGAACACCACCAGGTCCCGGTGGGATGACCAAAACCTGCGACCACGGATGACGGCCAAAGCGAGAAGCCCCACCGTACTGGCCAGAAGCACCAGCGCCATCACCTTGTTCATGGCGTTCTCGCGTTGGAACCACTGTGGAACCCACTCGCGCAAGCTGCGGGTGTTGTGCAGGTGCTCGCTGGTGGCCGGTGTCGCGTTCGTCTTCGCGAACTCGCTCACATAGAAGTAGGTGCGTCGTGCGGTCTCTTCCGGTACTTTCCAATCCACATCGAGCACGTTGACCTGGTAGAGCGGATAGATGAGATAGCCGCTGATCACGGCGTTCAAGGCCATCCACGGCAGCAACAACGCCGAGGCCATGGCCACCAACCACCCCCAAGGCACCTTCACCCGGGCCACCATCATTTCCACGACCAGGTATGCGGGCAACAAGCCGATGAAAAGGGAGGTGAACTTCATGCCGACCAGGAACACGGCATACAAGGCGATCAGCCGGAACTCCGGATCGTTCAGCCGGGTGCGACCCTGCTCGAACTTCTCAAGTCCCATGATCAGCACCAGCTCGCCGAGGAACATCGCAGGCAGGTCCGGACGCGGGCCGGTGAGCATGTTGCGCATCAGAAAGAGCAGGCAGAAGACCTTCGCTACATCCGACAACTTCACGGGTCCTCCCTTCAGCAGGTTGCTGGCGCCGCTAAGGAAATAGGCCGAGACGACCAACATGAACAATCCGTTCAGATCGTACAGTCCCTTGCCATCGAGCCAGGCGAAGCTGAAGAGCGCGCAGGGAATGTGGAATGCCGAGTTCAGTCCGAAGCGGTCTTCGATGTTGGCGATACCAGGAACCGCACCGTAGTGCTCGATCCACTTGATGTAAGGCAGGAAATATCCGCCTTCGTCGTACAGTTCGGAGGGAGCCGCGCTTTTCAGTAACGCTACCACCAACAGCGCTCCGAGCGCAAGCTTCACCGGGATGGGCATCGATCGGAGCACCGCGATCCGCGCACGCAGTTGCCGTGAAAGGGAGGCCCGTAGGCGCACGGACAGGATCAAGGCCACCACCGCCGTCACCATCAATGCAATGGCCCCAACAGGTGCCACCAGCGACCAAACCGTCCCGATAACGGTGATCACGAAGAGCCCGCTCAGGAAAAGGTGCACGAAGGGAATGGTGGCGATGTCACCGACATCTTTCCGGAAGGACCAACGCAGGAAGGCGTGGCCGATCGGCACGGTACAGAGAAGTACGGAACACCACCAGAGCAGGATCAGAAGCATGGGTTGCGAATGAGCCGAAAGTAATGCGACCGCTCACTTCCGCACGTTGGCCAACGCATGGTCCAGCCCGCTGCGGAACAACTTCTCATTCACACGCGCCAGTTCCACGAAGGTGGCCCCCTTCGCTCCCCACTTATTGGGTACAGGGAAGAAGGCCTCCGGGTGGTGGCTGTTCAATTCCGCTTGTTGTTCCACGTTCAACATGAGCACGGCCCGTTGATCCTCCACCCACAGGGTCATGAAAATGTTCGAGGGCTTGCCTTTGCTGGTGGTGCTGCGGTACGCTGGGCGCCCGAAGTGGTCGTGCTCGGTGATGCCGGGCAGGGCAAGCAAGTAGGTTCGGGCCGAGGCGCTATCCATGGTGCGACCAAACTAAGGATCCGTTCGGCGACACTTCAACTGCTGAACGCGCTCACATCCGGCGTGGCCAGGAGCATCAGCAGAAGGGTGACCGCCAAGGCGATCACGGCGATCAAGTGAACCTTCCGCAGCCAACTCCAGATACCCGTCCAGGCGATCTTCCGTGTGAACCACCAGAACACCGGGTAGCCGAACTGCAGGAGGAACAGGTCGAGCTCCGGCTGACCCTCCAGGTCGCTCCACCATTTCAGGAAGCCGGGTTCCATCGGCGGATAGCCTGAACGCAGGTGGATCAGCTGCCACCACAGCCACATGCCGAGCCACAGGCATCCGATGAAAAGCAGGAGGAGTCCACGCAAGAACAACATAGCGGCAATGGAACGCAGCGTCAGGCGGCTTGGTCTATCAAGGTGCCTGGGTCTTTGCCTTCGCTTTCTCCTGCTCCTTGAAGTAGCGACGCAGAAGCCAGTTGCGCTGCACTGCGCGCAGGTCCTCGTTCAACAAGGCCGTGCTGGTATCCAATCGCACGATCATCCGCCGCACATCGTTGGCCAGCACGGTGTCCTTCACGATCGCATGTGCCAATCCCTGTCCTTGTTCCAGGTCCTTGCTGAACCTATCGATCCGACCGATGGCGATGCCCAATGTGTCAGCCGCCATGCGCAGGTCGGATAGCATCCGGCGCATGTCCGCTTCGGTGCCTTCGTCACTGATCAGCACGCCCAACGCTCCCTGCCCATGTTGCGCGTCGAGCACGAGCGCATTCACGCCGGACGTCAGCGCGTAAGCGTTGCCGGCGCTCGCTTGCAGGTCGTACAAGGCCTGACGCAATGCCAGAGCGAGCGAGGTGTCCGTGAGCATGCCGACGAAATTGCCCGGATCATTGAGCCGACCGCTCAACAGACGCAGGTCATCGGTGATAACGGCCAGGTTGCTGTTCGTTCTGTCCAGGGTGCGCAACATCAGGTCGGTATCCAACGGCACGCTGGTGGTCAGAACGGTGCCTTCGCTCAGGGACGGTCCCGGGTGTTCCCCAGGCGTAAGGTTCACCAGGCGGTTGCCCATCAGGCCATCCGACCCGACCGTGGCCACGGCGCTCGTGTTGATGTGTTCGGCCTCGTCCGCGCGGATGGCGAGGATCACGAGGACCGTCGTGTCATCGGCGATCTCCACGGCCTTCACCGTGCCCACGTTGATGCCCATGTATCGCACGTTGTTGCCGGGTCGCAAACCGCCTACTTGACGAAAGCGCGCTTCTACCTCGATGGTATTGGAGAACAGACTGCGCTTGCTTCCGAGCAGGTAGAGGCTGCCTACGAGCATGACCGTACCGGCCAGCACGAACAGTCCGAGGCGCAACGGATCTCCTTTGGTG
>JADZGG010000024.1 GCA_020854015.1 Flavobacteriales bacterium | reverse complement strand
GCCGCCACCGCCTGCAGCCGCCCTGTAGCGGATATGCACTGGCGTCCGCACCATGAGCATGTGGGACAGACAGGCGTGGCCATCCGCCCGAACCTCTACATCGCCATCGGCATCAGCGGTGCCATCCAGCACCTGGCCGGTGTGAACCAGAGCAAGGTGATCTGCGTGATCAACAAGGACCCCGAGGCGCCCTTCTTCAAAGCGGCCGACTACGGCATTGTCGGTGATGCCTTTGAGGTGCTACCCAAACTGATCGAGGCTGCGAAAAAGCTGAACGCCGAGCGCTAGGCCCACGTTGAAGTGCGGGTGTCGGCCTTCCGGTAAGGCATGGCGCCCTATCTTCACAGCCCCGCAGCATCCGCCCATCGGCGGACACCAAGGATGGAGAAGGTCGAGCTGAAGTTCCTGCGCATCACCTACAGCCACACGCACGCCGGCGCCTATGCGCTCATTCTGGCGGAAGTGAAGGGTGATCGCCGCCTGCCCATCATCATCGGTGGTGTCGAAGCCCAGGCCATCGCTATCCAGGTGGAGAACATCAAACCGGCACGTCCGCTCACGCACGATCTGTTCAAGAACGTGAGCGACACCCTCGGCATCACGCTGAAGGAAGTGGTGATCAACGACCTGGTGGAGGGCATCTTCCATGCGAAGCTGCTGCTTGACCAGAACGGTACCGAGTGCGAGGTCGATGCCCGCAGCAGCGACGCCATCGCCCTGGCCCTGCGCTTCGAGTGCCCCATCTTCACCTACGAGTTCATCATGAGCGCCGCAGGTCTGAAAGTGGAGGATGGTGATGAGGAGAAGCCCGAGACCGAACCCGTGGAGAAAGCCGAAAAGCCCGAGAAGAAAGGCATCAGATCAGCCAGCCTCGACGACCTGAAAGAGATGCTGGAACAAGCCCTCAACGACGAGGACTATGAGCGCGCCAGCAAGCTGCGCGACGAGATCAAGCGGCGGGAGCAGACGAACTAGGCCGCGGGCTTCAGTTCGTGCTCAAGTCCAGATCCAACTGCGCATCCACAGCGCCTTTTCATTTCGGTCTCTGAAAAGCGTGGTGTGGGTATGCCGTTGATCAACGCTGCATCGACCATTCGGCGAACACTGCCCTTCCTTAACCGTCAGTTGGGATCGTTGGCCGTGTGGCCGAACTTCTATCTTGTCGCCACAACACCGAACGCATGTCGCAGACCGATTCATGGGGCTCTCGTGTGGGATTGATCTTGGCCATGGCAGGGAACGCTGTTGGCCTTGGTAACTTCCTGCGCTTCCCTGTTCAAGCCATACAGAACGGAGGTGGAGCCTTCATCATCCCCTATCTCGTTTGCTTCCTGCTCATGGGCATACCGCTCCTTTGGGTGGAATGGGCCATGGGCCGATTCGGAGGTCGGAAAGGCAATCACAGTACGCCTTTCATCCTTCATGAGATGGACCCGAAGCGCGCCTTGTGGAAATACATCGGCGTGTTCGGGATCTTCACCAACATCGCCGTCGCGGCCTATTACTGTTACCTCGAAAGCTGGACACTGAGTTACGTGTGGCATAGCATCGCTGGGTCGTTCAACGGACAGAGCGCCGAACAGGTGGCGGCGTTCTTCGGCGACTACATCAACATCAACACCTCCACTACGGGCATACCCTTTGAGCCCATCGTGTTCTGGCTCATCTGCCTCTTCCTGAACACTTGGATCCTGGCGCAAGGGTTGAGCGGCGGGGTGGAGAAAGTGGCCAAGATCGGCATGCCCTTGCTCATCATCTTCGGCATCGTGCTCGCCGTGATGGGCGTTACCTTGAAGGCTGGTCACCACGGTGCGGTGAATGATGGGACCATGGGCCTCAACTTCCTGTGGACCCCGGACTACAGCAGCATTTGGAGCGCGAAGGTGTGGCTGGCAGCAGCCGGTCAGATCTTCTTCACGTTGAGCGTCGGCATGGGCAGCATCCAGTGCTATGCGAGTTATGTGAAGAAGAAGGACGACATCGCACTGAACGCCATGAGCGCTGGCTGGATGAACGAGTTCGTGGAAGTGGTGCTCGGGGCTTCCATCATCATCCCCATCAGCATCGGCTACCTCGGTATTGAAAAAGTTGTGGAGCTGACGCAGACGGGAGGGCTCGGGCTCGGTTTCAAGACGCTGCCTTACCTGTTCACCCAATGGGGCCCCACGCTCGGCATGATCGCTGGCGTATGCTGGTTCGGACTCTTGTTCTTCGCGGGCATCACCAGTTCGCTGGCCATGGGCACCCCTGTGCTGGGCTTCCTGGAGAACGAGTTCGGCTGGAAGCGAAAGCCTGCGGCGTGGTTCTTCGGGGTCATCGTGCTGGTGCTCGGTCTGCCCACCGTGCTTTACTTCAACGAAGGCGTTTTCGATGAGTATGACTACTGGGCGGGAACGGTCGGCCTGGTGGTTTTCGCCCTCTCCGAGATCATCCTTTTCGCCTGGGTCTTCGGCATGGACAAAGGGTGGAAGGAGATCACCACCGGCGCGGACATCCAGGTCCCCCTCGCCTATCGTTTCATCATCAAGTTCGTGACACCGCTGTTCATCGGCGGTGTGTTCTTCGCCTCGTTGCCCGGCATCTGGGAGAAGATCACCGCCACCGGTCTTCCCTGGCAGGTGCACGGCGCTCGCGCCTTGCTTCTGCTGATGTTCCTCACGATAAGCTGGTTCGTTCGTGTGGCCTACCTGAAGCGCGTGGCCAAGCTCAAACACTCCAAGGCATGAACAGCTCCGCCCTTACCCTCATGGTCCTGTCGATGGGCACTGTCGCATCGCTGACCGCCTACTTCTTCTACCGCGTGCTCACAGCACCACAGCGACCGGAACCGGACAGTTATACGGACGACGACGAGTGATCTTCGCTTGATCGTGAACGCAGCACCACGCGACCGCGCATGACCACCGCGGAACAGGACGCCCGGAAATTCCTACGCTCGTTCAGCACGGGCAAGGTGCTGCTGCCGGTCATCATCGGCCTGGGCATCACCGCCCTCCTCGTATGGCGCTCCAGCGGTGGGCAGGCCTTGCAGAACGTGACCTGGAGCTGGTTCAGCACCTGGTGGATGTTCCTCGCCTTCCTCAGCCTGGTGGTGCGCGACTGGATGTACATGGTCCGCATCCATCACCTTACGGACAAGCAGCTCAGTTGGTGGCGCACGTTCGTGGTGGTGATGCTCTGGGAGTTCGCCAGCGCGATCGCACCGGGCATCATCGGCGGCGGCTTCTTCTTCGCCATCGTGATCCTTTCCCGTGAAGGCATCGATGCGGGCAAGAGCATCACGGTCATCACCTTCACCTCTTTCCTGGACGGCATCTTCATCGCGTTGATGGCACCGCTGGTGTACTTCCTCGTTGGCCGCGAGTCGCTGTTCAGCGGGGTGGACACCGGCAGCGGCTGGTGGGGCGGCGGCTTCTTCGTCACTTTCTGGGTGGTCTATGCGATCATCGTGGTGTACAAGCTCTTCGTGGCCTACGCGCTGTTCGTGAACCCCACCTTCGTGAAGCGGGCGTTGGTGGGCATCTTCTCGCTGAAGGGCCTGCGCCGTTGGCGCCGAGGCATGGTCACCACCGGCGACCAACTGATCACCGCAGCCGCCGGCCTGAAGCAGCGCGGTTGGGACTATTGGTGGCCCGCCATGCTCGCCACATTCCTTAGTTGGACCGCGCGCTATTCCATCGTCAATTGCATCGTGCATGCCTTTCAGCCTGGCACCGGTTTCAGCAACGACCTCACCATCTACGCCAAGCAGGTGATCATGGGCATCATCGTGCTGCTGATGCCAACACCCGGTGGCAGCGGCATCGCGGAGATCATCTTCAACGACTTCCTCGGCGTCTTCATACCCACCGGCCTGGCCCCGGCCCTTGCGTTCCTGTGGCGCCTCATCAGCTACTACCCCTACATCGCCATCGGCCTGATCCTGCTGCCCCGCTGGGTGCGACGCAACCTGTTGCACCTAGGGGAGGACAAAGCCAAGAACCCCACTTCCTGAACCACTTGTTAGACCATGGAACGATTCAGTGGACTGCTCGGTGTCGCCTTCATTCTGCTGTTGGCCTTTCTGGCCAGCAACAACCGCAAGGCCATCAACTACCGCTTGGTGATCAGCGGACTGCTCTTGCAGCTGGCGATCGCACTCCTCGTGCTGAAGGTCCCACCGGTGACCCGCTTCTTCCAATGGCTCGGCAAAGGCATGGGGCACATTGAGGAGTTCGCACGCGCTGGAGCGGCCTTCGTGTACGGCGGCGTGATCACGCAACAGAACGACGGCAGCATGGGGAACTACTGGGGTGGCGGCTTCGTTTTCGCGTTCAACGTCACCGCCACGATCATCCTGGTCTGTGTGCTGGTGGCCATCCTCTACCACATCGGCCTGATGCAGCGCGTGGTGAGCGTGATCGCCAAAGGCATGAACTGGATCATGCGTGTGAGCGGTGCCGAAGCCTTGAGCAACGTGGCGAGCGCCTTCGTTGGGCAGGTGGAAGCACAGGTGATGATCCGCCCCTACCTCGCCGGCATGACGAAGAGCGAGCTGCTCGCCAGCATGAGCGGAAGTCTGGCCTGCATTGCCGGTGGCATCCTGATCGTTTACGTGAACATGGGCAAGAACGCAGGCATGGACCTCGCGCCTTTCCTGCTCACCGCCAGCCTGATGGCCGCACCGGGCGCGCTGGTGATCAGCAAGATCGTGTTCCCTGAAACGGAGGAGAGCCAGACCATGGGCAATGTGAAGCTCGAGGTGAAGAGCACCTACACCAACCTCGTGGATGCCATTGGCCATGGCGCGGGCGACGGTTTCAAGATCGCCATGAACGTGATCGCCATGCTGATCGGCTTCATCGCGCTCATCGCCATGATCAACTGGATCATCGCCTACTTCATCCACTTCTACGACCCGTCGTTCGGTGCGGACGGCACCACAGCATTGAACTGGTTCTTCGGCAAGCTCTTCTACCCCATGGCCTGGGCGATGGGGGTGCCCAGCGTGGACGTGAACAACGTGGCCACGCTCCTCGGTCAGAAACTCACCATCAACGAGTTCGTTGCGTTCAAGAGCCTCACCGACAAGACCATCCCCATCCTCACGGAGAAAGGCCTGCTGATCGTGAGCTTCGCCATCTGCGGCTTCGCGAACTTCAGCAGTGTGGGCATGCAGATCGGTGGCATCGGCGAGCTCGCGCCCAGCCGTCGCGCGGACCTGGCCAAGCTCGGACTGAAGGCGCTGTTCTGCGGAACGCTGGCCAGCTACCTCAGCGCGACGATCGCAGGGATCATCATGTGAGTGGTGCGAAGATGTCAATGGCTGATCGGCGACGGCAGATGGCTGAAGGTCGAAGAAAGAAGTTCGCGTCAGGCTTAGCCAGTGTCCTTCTTCCCTGATCAGGTGACCGCCTACATGCGTCGCCTCCTGCTCATCGTTCTGTTGCTGATCGGGGCCGTTGTCGGTTGGTGGATCGTGTACGAAGTCTCCCGATCCTGTGGTGGGCCGCCGACGGACAACACTTCACATGTGGCCGGTGCCCCGCTCGACAGCTTGAACGGCGTGGTGGTGTACTACAATGCTGGTATGAGCGCCGTGCATGGCCGCAATACGGTGGACGGCTACAATGTGGGCCTGAAGTACCAGTGTGTGGAGTTCGTGAAGCGCTACTACCTCGAACACTATCACCACCGCATGCCCAACAGCTACGGCCACGCGAAGGACCTCTTCGACCCGGCATTGGCGGACAGCACGTTCAATACGGCGCGCGGGCTGGTGCAGTTCAGCAACAACAGCAGTACCATGCCGAAGGAAGGAGACCTGCTCGTGATCGATGGTTCTCGTGTGAACAGTTATGGGCATGTCGCGATCGTCAGCAAAGTGGCCGATGGCGAAGTGGAAGTGATCCAGCAGAACACCGGTAGTCCACGCGACACCTACGACCTGGACCTCATCGACGGGCGCTGGCGGATCGACAACAAGCGCGTGCTCGGCTGGCTGCGGATGCCATGAGCGCTGACGTTTCCTTCTTGATCCTTACTTTCAGCGTGACCAATGCTCCATCCCATGCGCCGCTTCATCTTACTCGTTGTTGCACTCGCCACTTCCACAGCGCTCCTGGCCCAGACCGGAGTGCAACAAGGCAAGCCCTTCAGCCGGGTGATCAAGAACGCGCAAGGCGATCTGCATACCGTTGTTGATGGCGTGCTCGGTGTCGATGGCCGTGCATTGCTCTACGTGTCCGAAGGGCCTGTGCACAAGGTGGTACGGCTGGACGCGCAGCTGCAGCCTTCCGAAGAGGTCACGTTGAAGGACATGACCTTCGACGGTCTGAAATGGAACGGCATGAGCCCGATCATCAGTGATGGAGAGATGAAGGTGCTCTTCGTGTCGAACCAGAAGAAGAGCGCGGAGTTCGGCGTGGGCTCGGTGGTGGCCAACGGTCCGGTAAGCATTTCCGGTTTCCAACGCATTGCCTCATTCGACCAGCCCATGAGCGGAGACCTTAGCAACACGCTTCCTCGCAGGCCCCTGCCCGACCCCATCCTGCTCAGCCTCGGTCTCGCCTTCGCACAGCAGGAACGCATCGTCACCTCACCTGACGGACAGCATCATCTGCTCAACATGTTCAGTCAGGATGGCAAAGGCAACAAACGGTGTTGGTACGCCTACCTCGACAAGGACCTCGCCGTGCAATGGAGCGG
>JADZGG010000023.1 GCA_020854015.1 Flavobacteriales bacterium | reverse complement strand
GTGTACCGCCTGTCGGTCGCAACTTTGCCCCGCCCTACTTACGATCCGAACATGCGTCGCCTCGCCTTCATCCTCGCCTTACTCCCGCTCGTCACGGTCCACGCCCAGCCGTTCAACTGGCAATGGTCCCAGCACGTTACATCCAGCTTGAGCAGCCCTAGCGTAGAGGGCTTCGCCACTGATGCGTTGGGGAACAGCTACGCAACGGGGGCTTATTTCGGCACCGTGGCCTTCGGCGCCCTGCCTGCGATCACCAGCACGGGAAGCAACGACGTGTACGTGGTAAAGTACGACAACCAGGGCGTGCCCCTTTGGGTCGCGAGCAGTGGAGGTGTCGGTGACGACTCGCCTTGGCACCTGGCGATCGATGGATCCGGAGGGGTGGCGATCACCGGCTACTTCCAAAGCGCCACGGCCACCTTCGGCACCACGGTCTTGACCAAGGTGGGCACCATGGATGCGTTCGTGGCGAAGCTCAACGCGGCGGATGGCAGCTGGTCCTGGGCCCAGCGCTTCGGCAGCAACGACTTCCAGAGCGGCCAGTTGGAATGGGCGAAGGCCATCACCTGCGACGACGCGGGCAACATCTATGTGGGCGGCTGCTTTAAGTACACCCTGGACGTGACCGGTCTGCCTCAGCTCCAAGGCTGCAGCCAGTACTACAACGGCTTCCTGCTGAAACTGGATCCGAACGGCAACGGGCTTTGGAGCCGTCGGCCCGACTGTGGAAAGCAGTGGAGCTACAGCGCGAGCGAAGTGCAAGCGCTCACCATCGGCGACGATGGCATGTTGTACGCGGGCTTCCGGGCGCGTGGGGATACCCTCTTCTTCGAAGGGGACACTCTGCTCAACATCCAGGCCAGCGGGCAGACGCACGATGTGGTGATCGTGAAATACGATCTGAACGGGGCTCCGCTATGGACCAAAGTGATCGGTGGCTACGGCTACGATGACGCGCAGGTGCTCCAGGCCGACGCCGATGGGAACCTGTATGCCGCCATCCATCGCGAGGGCGACTATGGCCATCTCGGTGTGCCCAACATCGCCGTGAGCGGCAACTTCGGCACCTACAAGAACGTGATCCTGAAGATGGATGCTGACGGCGCGTTCATCTGGGGCACCCGCTTGGGCAACAGCACCTACGACCACGACATCGAGGCCATGGCGCTGGAGGCACCGGACAAGCTGTTGGTAGGAGGCTGGCACCAAGGCAACTTCACCATCGGCGGCATCACACCCAACGCAGGTATAAGCGGCAGCTACGGTTTCTACCTAGCCCGCTTTGACAGTAGCAGCGCCTTGTTGAACGTGCAGGCACAGCGCCATTCGTACCCGCGCGGCATCCGGGGGCTGGGGCTTGACGACGGCGGGAACATCTATGTGGGCGGCAATTTCCAGGACTCATTGGCATTGCCTGGCATACCTGCGATGCAGCTACCCAGCGCAAGCGACAACGCCATGTTCATTGCGCGGAGCGGCAGCTTCCCGACCGACCTGGTGACCACGGAGGAGGCGAACGAGGTGTCCGCCTTTCCGGTCCCGGCTTCGGGAGGGTTCACGCTGACCGGTACCGCACCTTTCGATGCGCTCCGCATCATGGACGCGTTGGGCCGCATGGTGCATACGGACGCGTTCCCGCCTGTCACGCAACGCCACATCGAGCTGAACACTGCTGGCGTCCTCGTCTGCGAACTGTTCCACAAAGGGCAGCGCGTAGGCCTGTGCCGGGTGGTGCTTCGCTAGAGGGCATTGTTCTTGCTCAACCTCAGGCCACGAAGTACCGTTCCGCGTTCTTGCTCCGCATTCTCCTTGTGCTCCTCTCCTTCTGGTGAAGCAGAAGACGCCGTGACACGCGTTGAGCCGACCTTCGCGAGATGTCCACGATCGAAACGTCCCAGGATCCCACCCATACCCCGAGTGAGTCGGATCTGATCGATCGTCTTGGCAAGACCTACCTCCTTGTGGGCGAGCCGCTGAAAACTGCACGCGCTTCGCACAAGGGCCTCGCCCTTCACTGGAAGTTCAGCAAGACCAGCGGCTGGTACGTAACCGTCGATAAGGGCAAGCGACGGCTTTTCTACCTTTTCCCCAAGCCCGGCGGTTTTCTGCTGAAGATGACCTTCAATGACCGGGCCCTGGAGCTGATCCGGAACAGTACGCTGCCCGTGGCCTTGAAGGCCAGCCTGGGCGGCGCAAAGAAGTACCCGGAAGGCACGCTGCTCGAATTCACACCGGAGACGCTCACAGCAGTCGTGTTGTCGGAACTGCTGAAGGTGAAGTTGGCAGGCTGACGCGTTCCGACCCAGACACCGAGTGCCTGCTTGGTTCAACCTCCCATCAGTCGCCATGACAGACCTGCGAGGATGCCCGCGAGGAGGATGCCATAGATCAGCTTGTTGTGCCGGGCGAGCCAGCGCGGTAGATAGATGTCGAAGTTCGGCTGCTGGGAATCCGAATAGCGGCGTGCGACGAGGGTGAGCGGGCAGTACATCTTGAAGGCCAGAAGGACCCCGCATTCCAAACCGATAATGCCCAGGCAGATCCAAGCCCAGTGATCGAAGCGGTCCACGAGCACCGCATAGAGCAGGTTGAAGATCACCACGTTCATGAAGACCCAGACCGCCGTGTGGAAGAGCTTGATGGCGATGAGCTTTTCCCGATCGGTCATGGCAGGATCTCGCGCATTTTCGC
>JADZGG010000022.1 GCA_020854015.1 Flavobacteriales bacterium | reverse complement strand
TACCAGCTGAACAGACGCTTTCCGCGCAAGGGGCGTTATACGTTCCAGCTCGAACAGGCCATGCGCATCGAGCAGCTCTCCGGGGTGATCGATGTGGGCCTGAGTGTGAAACGAGCCCCCGCTCAGGGCGGATGATCCGGCACCATGGCCAAGGATGTGAACACCAGTAACACGAAGAGCAGCAGGCTGTACAAGCTCTGGTGGCTCGCTGTGCTCAGCCCCGTCGTAGGCCTGCTCACGATGTTGCTGAGCGCTGCCAACAGCGACCTGCCCAGCACCAGCGAACTGCAGAATCCGCGCAGCGACCTGGCCACCGCCATCCTGTTCAGCGATGGCAGCCAGATGGGTCAGTATTACAAGGAGAACCGGATCCCGGTGGACTACGACCGCATCAGTCCGCACGTGGTGAATGCGCTCATCGCCACGGAGGACGAACGCTTCCGTGATCACGGAGGCATCGACGTGCGTGGCACCTTGCGCGCGGCGGTCTATCTGGGAAAGAAGGGCGGCGCCAGCACCATCACCCAGCAGCTGGCCAAGATGCTCTTCACCGAGAAGCCGGGCAGCTCCCTCACCCGAGTGTTCCAGAAGTTCCAGGAGTGGATCATCGCCGCGCGGCTGGAGCGCCAGTACACCAAGGACGAGATCATCGCACTGTACCTGAACCGCTTCGACTGGATCCACCAGGCCGTAGGCATCAACAGTGCGGCCCACATCTACTTCAGCACCACCCCCGACTCCTTGAAGGCTGAGGAAGCCGCATTGCTGGTGGGCATGTGCAAGAACCCCTCACTGTTCGACCCTATTCGCAGGCCGGACACCACGCTCACGCGCCGCATGGTGGTGCTCGATCAGATGCGGCGCAACGGATTCATCACTGCACCCCAATACGACTCACTGAAGGTGTTGCCGCTCGGGTTGAAATACCAGCGCGTGGATCACACGGAAGGACCCGCCCCATACTTCCGTGAAGTGCTCCGCTCTCAGATGCAGGACCTGCTGAACAAGCGTGACCCGAAGACCGGTGAACTGCTGATCGCCAAGGTGGATGAGGACGGGAAGAAGGTGCCCTACGACATCTACACCGATGGCCTACGCATCTACACCACCATCGATCGGCGCATGCAGTCCTATGGTGAGTGGGCCATGCGTCAGCACTTGGGCACCGAGCTTCAGCCGCAGTTCTGGAAGGACATCAAGGACAAGAAGAACAAGCCCTTCGACTTCCGCGTGAGCAAGGAGGAGGTGGCGCAGATCATGGAAACGGCCATGAAGCGGAGCGATCGTTACCGCACGCTCACCGGCAAGCGCTGTGGCAATTGCGAGCGTCCCGAGCGTTACATCGTGAAGTCGAAGAAGGACGGCAAGCCGCACTTTCATTGCGACCCCGACAAGGGCGGCTGCGACACTTGGTGGCCCGTGGTGAAGGAGAGCGAGATCCCCGCGGTGTTCGATGCAAGCACCAAGATGCGCGTGTTCACGTGGAAGGGAGAGGTCGATACGGTGATGAGCCCCAACGACAGCATCCGCTACTACAAGAGCTTCCTGCAAAGTGGCTTGTTGAGCATGGACCCGCACACCGGTTTCGTGCGCTCGTGGGTCGGTGGCATCGACTTCAAGCACTTCCAATACGACCATGTGCAGCAGGCACGCCGCCAGGTCGGATCGACCTTCAAGCCGTTCCTGTACGCCACGGCCATGCGCGAAGGCTTGGATCCCTGTTTCCAGCTGCCCAACCAGAAGGTCTGTTTCGACATGCCACCGGGGCAGCCCGATTGGTGTCCGGAGAACAGTGATGCCAAGTATGGAGGCATGATCACATTGAAGTATGCCCTGGCCAACTCGGTGAACACCGCCACCGCCTGGCTGATGAAACAGTACAGCCCCGAAGCGGTGACCGTGCTGGCACACCACATGGGCGTAAAGAGCAAATTGGACCCCGTGCCTTCACTCTGCCTCGGTGTCGCCGACCTCACCCTGATGGAGATGACCGGTGCGTTCTCTGCGTTCGCCAATCAGGGTGTGTACATCGAACCGATCGTGTTCACCCGCATAGAGGACAAGAACGGCAACGCCATTTACGACATGGTGCCAAAGACCGAAGAGGCCCTGGACGAGCGCACGGCCTACATCATGCTCGACATGTTGAAGGGCGTGATGGACGGAGGGACCGGCACTCGACTGCGTATGGGTTGGGGCAACCGCGCCAAGTATGGCAACATCAAGTTCCCCACGGCAGGCAAAACGGGCACTACGCAGAATAACAGCGATGGTTGGTTCATCGGCATCACACCCGACCTCGTCACCGGTGTGTGGACCGGCGCTGAGGACCGCAGTGTCCGCTTCAGCCGCACGGACCTCGGCCAAGGCGCGAACATGGCGCTGCCGATCTACGGCTATTACATGAACAAGGTATACGCCGACAGCAGCATTACCATCAGCACTAGCGATTTCGAGCGGCCGCCTGGAGACCTTGGCGTGGAGCTGAACTGCCGTGGACAGAAACCTTCCGGCGAGGGTGAAGGAGGGGAAGAGGGTGGCGGCGAAGGGCCCACGTGGGATTGAGCGACCACACGGCCTAGGACCCGAGCGAGGTCGACGGGTATCTTCGTTGCGCTATTTCCTACAGCATGAACAAAGTGGTGGCGAACGCCGAAGCGGCCTTGGAGGGCTTGCGTGACGGCATGACCTTGATGGTGGGCGGCTTCGGCCTGTGCGGCATCCCGGAGAACAGCATAACAGCCTTGGTGCGATCCGGTGCGAAGGGCCTCACCTGCATCAGCAACAACGCAGGGGTGGACGACTTCGGCCTTGGCCTGCTTCTACAGACCAAGCAGATCCGCAAGATGATCAGCAGCTATGTGGGCGAGAACGAGGAGTTCGAGCGCCAGATGCTGAGCGGTGAACTGGAGGTGGAGTTGATCCCCCAGGGCACATTGGCTGAACGCTGCCGTGCGGGTGGTGCAGGTATCCCCGCCTTCTTCACGCCTGCCGGCTACGGAACCGAAGTGGCCGTTGGCAAGGAAACACGCGAGTTCGAAGGCAAGCACTACGTGATGGAACAGTGGCTGCGGTCCGACTTCAGCATCGTGAAAGCTTGGAAAGGCGACCCCTTCGGTAACCTGATCTACAAGCACACCGCCCGCAATTTCAACCCCATGATGGCCATGGCCGGTAAGATCACTGTCGCAGAGGTGGAGGAACTTGTACCCGCTGGTGCGCTGGATCCCGATGAGATCCATACGCCTGGGATCTTCGTCACTCGGATATTCCAAGGCACCAACTACGAGAAACGCATTGAACAGCGCACCGTCCGTAAACGTGGCTGAGCAAGCCATGTCCGTGCGAAAGCGCAGGGCATTCCTATTGCTGGCGGCATTGGCTTTCGCTTATGTCGCAATGCGTGCATACCTCGTTCCGCTTACCCATTATGAGGCGCGCACTTTTTTCGTCTACACGCTCTCCGGTCGTTTCCTGCCCTTTCTGAGCCATTGGGATGCGGGCAATCACCTGCTGTGCACGGCACTGGGCTGGTTGAGCTATGAGGCGTTCGGCATGGCTCCGTGGAGCCTCCGCTTGTTCTCGGTGCTGTCGTTCCTGCTGTACGCTTGGTACGTGTGGCGTTGGGGCTTGCTGCTGCACCGGTCTGTTGTGCGCGGGAGCTTTTGGGCGGCCTTGTTGTTCGCACCGGTGCTCATCGAGTTCTTCAGCATGTACCGCGGTTACGGCATGGCGACGGCCTTCTTGCTCATGGCCCTGTACCACACGACAGCGTTGATACGTGATGGTGGCAGGAACCACTTGATCGCCGCGCTGTTGGCATGGTTGCTTGCTGCGTTGTCCATGCTTTCGCTCATGATCCTGTGGTGCGCCGCCTTGGGTGTGATCGCACTGGACATGGTGATCAATAGCAGGTCGGCCCGAGCACGAATTACTGGATCCGTGCTTTGGCTCACGCTCGGCATCCTCCCATTGGTGGGCGTTTCGCTCTACGCGCGTGAGCTGAAGGATCAGGGACTGCTCTATTTCGGTACGGAGGACGGTCTTTACCGCGGCACGTTAAGGTCGTTGACCGTTGAGTTCTTCGGTACGGATGCCGCGTGGCTGATGGTGCCGGTCGCTTTGATCATGTTGATGACCTTCTCCGCAATCTGTTGGTCGTTGTTCCGGTCCACGACGGACCGTTGGCGGTCGACCGCCGTGGTGCTTACCGCGCTTTTTCTTGTTGAACTGCTGGGTCGACTCGTGCTTGGTGAGGGCTTCGGCGTGCTCTATCCCACCGGACGTACTGCCTTGCATTGGCTGCCGCTTGCCGTACTGCTCTTCGCCTTCGCCGTGGACGGTCTGGCGGTCGGAAAGGGAGTGTGGCAATGGGCATCATTGCTGCTGCTCGCCCTACCGATCCGCACCTTGACCACCCTGAACCTGTCCTACGTGCGGAGTTGGCCGGAGGAAGCGATCAGTGCGAACATCTACGACACGGTGGGGCGCTTGCAGCGCGCGGCCCCACGGCCCTTGTTGGTGGACGGTTATCGCCAGATGCCTCCACCTTGGGACCATGAGCGGCTGTGGATGCGGCCCGCCCTTCCGCTCCTGAGCTCACATGGTTTCCCCCAAGCCAACTGCGACCTGCTACTGATCGACACCACCTACTTCACGGCGCCGCCGGGCTTCCACACCATTGCTACCAGCGCGACGGGTAGACAGGTACTGAAACAACGCAACGTGCCGATACAGCTGGCGCTCATGAACGATTCGGTGCTGGCCCCGACCTCCTTGAACGACGAGTTCCATGGGCTGTGGGAGCCCAACGCCCAGGAGCTTGTGGCCCAAGAGCTGGTGCTGGAACTGAAGCTGGACCTGCGTTCCGATGCGCGTTGCTTGGAGACCTTGCTGGTGATCGAAGTGGACGGCCCCGATGGCGAACACCTGCATTACGACCAGATCGAACTGCGCACGCTCCAACCCGAATGGACCGGAGACACGCTACACATCATGCGGCGCCTTCCGATCCTCTCCGGCAACGCCAAGCGTGTAGTGTGCTACTTCTGGAACCGACATCGGCAGAACCTCTCACTGTCGAGCGGTCGTGTGCGCACGTTGCGGATCCAGCCCGATCACGACCTTCGTAACCCGTAAGAACGACCATGGCACTCACCAAGGAACAGATGGCGAAGCGCATCGCGCGCGAGCTCAAGGACGGCTACTATGTGAACCTCGGCATCGGCATCCCCACCCTAGTGGCCAACTACATACCGCAAGGCATCAACGTGGTGCTGCAGAGCGAGAACGGGATCCTCGGCATGGGTCCCTTCCCGTACGAAGGGGAGGAGGACGCCGACCTGATCAACGCCGGTAAACAGACCGTTACCCTGCTGGGGGGCAGCAGCATCTTCGACAGCGCCACCAGCTTCGCCATGATACGTAGCCAGAAAGTGCAGCTCACCGTGCTGGGCGCCATGGAGGTAGCCGACAATGGTGACATCGCCAACTGGAAGATCCCCGGCAAGATGGTGAAGGGCATGGGTGGCGCCATGGACCTCGTGGCCAGTGCGGAGAACATCATCGTGTGCATGCTGCACACCAACAAGGCCGGTGACAGCAAGCTGTTGAAGCAGTGCTCCCTCCCCCTCACCGGGGTGCGTTGCGTGAAGAAGATCGTGAGCGACCTTGGTGTGTTCGATGTGACCCCGGACGGCTTCAAGTTGTTGGAACGTGCGCCCGGTGTGACCGTTGAGGAGATCAAGGCGAAGACCGAAGGACGCTTAGTGGTCGAGGGGGAGATCCCGGAAATGGTGGTCTGAGGCAGCGGGATCAGATGATGCGGTGTCCTATGACCGTGGACATCGGATCACGCATCGATCACTTCGTGCCAAGGGCCTGGATGGTGGCCCTGCTCTTTCCAGTCCTTCTCTTTTGGTGGGTCGGTGAAAGCTGGCGGTATAACCGCCAGATCGAACAGTTGGATTGGCGTTCGGACCTGCGTGCTGATGCTGCAGGCTACTACATCTATCTGCCCGCACTTTTCCAGTATTCCTTTCGAGCAAGCGGAGTTGATGAGAACGCACGCGTTGGCAGTGCCGCGGGATTTCATTTAGATCGTCAGAAGGATCGCATCGTGACGAAGTACACCTACGGTGTTGCACTCCTCGAGCTCCCGTTCTTCTTGATGGCCGAGGTGTACGTTGGCGCAGGTGCCACAGATGGTTTCTCCGAAGCACACCGTCGAGCGATCGAAGTTGCGGGCATCACATATTGGCTCGCTGGCCTGGCGCTGCTCGCTTTCGGTCTATGGCGCTGGAAGCCTATGGGCATCGTGGCTGTCTTGTGCGTCCTGGGCCTTGTCTCGTTCGGGAGCAATGTGTTCTACTATGCTTTCAGAATGCCTGGCTATTCCCATATCCATTCTTTCTTTCTCGTATGTCTTTCGATCGGTACAATGCCGGTCAAGGGAATGTCGACAAAGGGGCGTGACACTTGGCTTTTCCAACTCGCTTGTGCGCTTATCGTCCTTGTGAGACCTACGGACCTGCTGCTCGTCTTCTTTCTGTATGCCTGGTTCTGGCAGCGAACCTCGGGATTGCGCTGGTCGACGCTTACCTCACAACTGCTCATCGGTGCTATGGTGAGCTTTCCGCAGCTCCTCTACTGGCGATTTGTTCACGGGACATGGCTTTACTACAGCTACGGATCGGAGAACTTTTCAGAGTGGGCGACACCACACGTGAAGGAGTTTCTTTTTGCGGCGCAGAACGGCTGGCTTCCATACGCACCAGCTCTGCTCCTAGTACCTTTCGGCATCTTCTCGTTGTACCGTAAGGAACCTGGTCTTTTATGGCTTTGCCTCGGTGTCACCGCCATGGCTGTGTACCTGAATGCGTCCTGGTTCACTTGGCGATATGGATGTTCTTTCGGTGCGCGGCCCATGGTGCAGTACATGCCCGTGATAGCCGTGCTGCTTTGGGACATCATGCGGGCAACAGAACCCGTCCTCAAACAGATACGGATCGCCTTCCTCCCACTGCTTACCCTATTGTGTTTCATCAACTACAGAGCCTCTCTCCAGTATTCGGGCTGTATCAATGGGGACGAGGTCTGGAATTGGAAAGTCTATCTGGACAACCTGGTCCAGGCCTTCCTTTAGGGGCCTGGACCGCAAAATGGACCTAATATCTACGACCTTCGCAGCTTCTGAACCGACCGCATGGCCAACGTCCGCACCCTCTCGATCATCATCCCCGCGTACAACGAGGAGCGCACCATCCACCTGATCCTCGACAAGGTGCGTGATGTGGTGCTGGATCACGGGATCGCCAAAGAGGTGATCATTGTGAACGACGGCTCCAAGGACGGCACCATCAAGGCCATACACGCCTACATGGCCGCCAATCCGGCCCTGGGCATCAAGTTCTACGACCAGCCGCACAACATGGGCAAGGGCGCCGCGATCCATCGTGGCATCAAGGAGGCCACAGGCGACTACCTGTTGGTGCAGGATGCCGACCTGGAGTACGACCCCCGCGAGTACAACCAACTGCTGCGCCCCGTGGTGGAGGGCTTTGCCGACGTGGTCTTCGGTTCGCGCTTCATCGGCCACCACCCGCACCGCATCCTCTTCTTCTGGCATACCATCGGCAACAAGTTCCTCACCCAGCTCTCCAACGCGTTCAACAACCTGAACCTGTCGGACATGGAGACCTGCTACAAGTTGATCCGCAGCGACATCGCCAAAGGGCTTTTGCTGAAGGAGCGACGCTTCGGCTTCGAACCGGAGGTGACCGCCAAGCTGGCCCGCGTGAAGGATGCGCGTATTTACGAAGTGGGCATCAGCTACTACGGCCGCACTTACGCCGAAGGCAAGAAGATCGGATGGAAGGACGGCTTCCGTGCCATCTGGTGCATCGTCCGCTACGGCCTGTTCCCTTGATGGCATGAAGGTGGGGCGCCTCTTCACGGAGCGGGCAGCCTACGCGCTGGCCGTATCGCTAGGCATCGTGCTTGTGCTGTTGCACGAAGCGAATGACGGACTGCTGGAGATGGGTGATGGGGTGCAGCACTACCAGATCGCACGCTTCTCCTGGCGCCACCCAGAGCTTTTCCTCGACCTCTGGGGCAAACCCCTGTATACCTTGCTTGCCTCGCCTTTCGCGCAATTCGGGCACGCCGCGGTCGCCGTGTTCAATGCCGTGGTTGCTGTCGCTACGGGCTTGATCGGCATACGTGCGCTACGTTCTGCTGGTGGTGGCGCACAACTGCTCATTCCGGTGCTGGTGTTGCTGGCCCCGCAGTATATGATGATGGTGATGGCAGGCATGACCGAGCCGCTCTTTGGGCTGGTCGCCGTGCTGGTGGTGCTGCTCCTGCTCATGGACCGACCCGTTGCTGCTGCTGTCGTTGCTTCGCTTACACCGTTCTCGCGACCCGAGTACATCGTGTTCCTACCGATGGTGATGGCGTGGTTCGTGCTTCAACGGCAATGGCGTGCCCTGCCCTGGTGCCTCGCTGGGCCGGTCCTGTTCGCGCTGATCGCAGCGGTGGTGCACGGTGATCCGCTTTGGTTCTGGTCGCACGACCCCTATGGTTACGCGGGCAATGTCTACGGCTCAGGCCCCTTGAACTACTTCGTGTCCCGCGCGGAAATGGTCTATGGTCGTCCGTTGCTGACCTTCGGCGTTTCGGCGCTCGTCCTGTGGCCATTGGTGCATTGGAAGGATCCGGACGAGCGACGTACTCACCGCTTGATGCTCTTGACCGCAGCGCTCCCCACGCTCGCGATCGTGGCTGTTCACTCTGTGCTTTGGTGGAAAGGCTGGCGTGGCTCAGCGGGTCTGTTGCGCACATTGGTCACCTCCATTCCGCTTGCGGCGTTGTTCGCCACCTACACACTGGGGCGT
>JADZGG010000021.1 GCA_020854015.1 Flavobacteriales bacterium | reverse complement strand
GCCGGACCTTGGGGTCGGGGGTCGCACCTGCAGGGGCCAGTTGCCGTTGTGTGGTGATCCGACCGAGGACCGGAGGGAAAGCCCCACCGGGCTACGAAGGGCGACAACAGGCCTTAGCCTATTTCCGGAACGGTCGCTGCAGGCCCCGCCAGATGCGTTTGTGCAAGGGCGGTTTCTTGTACGTGACGGCAAAGGCGATCTCGCTGAGATCCTGATCAGATAGTTCGAACACCAGGTCCTCCGTTCGGTGCAGGGCGACACGCTGTTGTTGGCGTCTGTAACCGACGTACAAGACCTCGATCAGCACACTATCCGCCTGGCCGTCGAGCGGTGTAAGGTCGAGCGAGAAGTGTCCATCGAAGTCGGTGCTGGTCCTGATCGCGGTGCCGACCACGACCACGTTGACGAAGGGCAGACCCTCAGGTGCCTGGCCCACGTGTGTGAAGACACGACCACGCAGCACGGTGCTGTCCGCAGCGGCGGTTGCGGTCGGCGCGCGTTCGTCGGGGGTGCGCACAGCTGCGGCGCTCTGCTCCAGGGCTGGTCCTTCGCCCGCCGTGGCTTCTGCCGGTTCGGTGAGGAGCAAGGCCAGCAAGCTCACCACCACGGGCGAACGGCGCCACGGTGTGGTCGGTGCACTGCGGTTGTTGGTGCCATTCAGCTGTTCGTCGGTGTAACGCCCGCAGACGGGGGCTGCGCTGGAAAGGTGCACGTGTGCGATCGCCCCGGGCGACATCCCGGTGAAGTCGACGATGCGTTTGTCACAATGCAGGCATTGGCGCCCCCCGACGACCGTGGGCATACCGTTCCAATCCTGGTCGCAGCGTTGCACGCGCGAAAGGTTGATGGTCCGCTGTTCGGTGCTGCTCATTCCTTCGGGATCGTGAACCGGACCGGGAACACTTCGAAGCACGCGGTGGGCACACCGTTGGTGCGGCCAGGTTCCAACGCGGGCAAGGCACTGAGGGCGCGCAAGGCGGCGGTGTCGCGCTCCGGCGTGGAGGCCCGCAGGATCGTGGCGTCGCGGAGGCGGCCATCCACATCCACCACCACACGCAGCACCGTACGCGGTTCCAAGGCGTGCGGCGTGGGATCGACCACCGAGAGTTGGATGGGTGGATCGTTCGCATCACCGGATGCGCCGAGCTTTCGGGGGCGTTGGTCCAGCCAGGCACATTCGCGCATGGGCGCAGGCGGTGGTTCCACCACGGGGATCTCCGGGGCCTCGAAGAGATGTGCTGCGGTCACAGTGCGCCCCTGCTTCTCGAACTGCGCGAGGATGGCGTTGTTTGCCGCCAGCGAATCGATGCGGGCCTGCGGACAGCGGGCGATGAAGGCGTCGGTGCTGTCGACCATGTCATAGCAGGTCTGGAACTCGATCATGCACCGATCGAATTCAGCGATCGGCAGTTCCACCCGGGTGGGCATGTGGAGGATGGCGCGTTCGCGGATGAGGTGAACGGCGCTTCCGGCCATCCGTTCCAGGAGCGCCCATTGCCCCTTTCCTTCCTCCTTCTGCAGGTAGAGCCGCCAGCGCCTGATCTCGCCGATGTTCAGCGGGTAGCCGCAATCGTATGCCGCTGCCTTGTCCACCCGGATGGCATCACCGGCCTTGATGCCGAAACCCGTATCGCGCAGCACCGCGTTCACCCGGACCCAGAAGTGCGCATCGTCCTCGCGCACGTAGCGGGCATCGATCGCGAGGTCGGCATGGTAGAGCAGCTGCAGCTCCGACCACGACAAGGGGTCGGTGGCGAAGAGCTGGAACGGCAGCAGGCAGAGGATCAGCAGGCGGAAGCGCATGTGCAGGTGAAGATGCGGAAGTGGGCGGGATCGCACACGGGTGTTCGCAGCGCCCCGACCAACGAACGCACAGGAGGTTCTGCTTCGGCGAGGGGACCGGTGGATGCACGGACCCGCCGACCGCTCGTTCCCAGGCGTTGGATCAGCTCCATGATCGGTGTTCACGTTCAACATGCGCACGGCCTACGCAGGGCTCGCCATGGACCAGCATCCGATCCCGGCGATCGGTGTTCGAACAAAGGTGATCCGCTCCAGCTCCAGATCGGCGGATGAACCAAGCTGCGGCAAGGGACGAACAGCGAAAGGCAACCATCGGTCACAACCACGAACAACCGTTCGCTGCGCGATCCGCTCCATATCCCAAAAGCGGTGCGCTCCGCACAGCGCATCCGCTAGCTTGCCTACATGACCATTCTGTTCCGCTCCGTGTTCCTTGGGCTCTTCCTTCTTGGCGCATCCGGTGCGCAGGCACAGTCCATCGCCATCCACAACGATGCGGTGTGGCATGAGGCATTCTGGTTGTATGACGGGCTTACGGTGCACCAAAGCACCTTCACCTGTTCGGCCGATGGCGACACGCTGATCGATGGTCTTGTCCACACCCGGATACACCAGCTCGGTGTGGACAGCATCAGCACCTTGGGTTCCGCGGACCCCGCAGTGGCCGTGCCCTTGGACCGTTACCTGGGGGCGATCCGGGTGGATGAGGTCGAACGACGCTGGTACGTGTATTTCGATGGTTACCCCAACGAACTGCTGCTCTACGACTTCGATCTGACGGTGGGCGCGACCACCTTGGGCATCTGGGGCGATTGCGGTGTGGGCTTCACGGTGAACGCGATGGACTCCGTGCTGCTCGGTTCAACATGGCACGACCGCTACCACTTGGACCTGCCTGGGCGCTTCATCATCGAAGGGGTCGGGAGCAGCGCGGGGCTCTTCGGCCAATTGTGCCAGTTCTTCGAGGAGTTCAGCTGCCTGCACATGTACGAACAGCCGGGTGCGCTGTTGCCCGTGGATGGCTGCGGCACCTTGAACACGTCCATCGCATCAGCAGTGCACACCGGGCAGCAGGCCTTGGCTTATCCGAACCCGACCACGGGCCTCGTGTACCTGCTCGACGTTCCGGAGCTTGGAGCGGTGGAGGTGCACGATGGGCTGGGGCGGCCGGTGATGCAGGCCATGCGCACCAATGTCGGCACAGCCATCGACCTCAGCACCCTGGCAGCGGGCCACTACACGGTGCGTGTCGGCGCGTGGGTCGGCAGGGTCGTGAAGGAGTGAGCGTGTTCCTGCTGGCCCACTTACCGTGGCGCAACGGAACGCGTGATCACCGGATGCGATGGGGTCCGAACCTTTGCTGCACAAGGGTGTACGGAACGCACCATGCGTTACATCCTGATCGCTTCCCTGTCGGTCCTCCTTTCCCTGTGCGCACACGCACAGGATCGAACCACTGAGCAACGGGCCGAATTCCCCTTCGGGCAGCCCTATTGGGCCAGCGCGTCCGACAGTGCGGACTACAGCCACTTCAGGCAAGGGTTGACGTGGGCAGGTCCTGTTCCAAGCACCGATACCACAACGACCCTCTACCGCCAAGTGTGGGTAGAGAGCCTTCATGGTGGCATCGCGATGATCGCCCGAGGGGATGGAAGCGTGATGCCCTACAGAGCGGACCAGGTCATCGGGTGGTTCGATGTCATTCCTTTTCGCTTGGCGGATGGTCGGCGTGGTCTGACGGTATCGCATGAGACCCCGTGCGGCTTGATCTGCCGCGATACGGTGTACTACGTGGAGGACTGAGCCTGTCGCCGACCCTGCCGCTGCGCGCGCAGCGGGCTGGGCAACGACGCTCCTCACGGTTCGGAGCGTTGATCACCGGTCCACTGAATACAATCCGCCTTGCTTGTCCAATGCTTGGAGCTCGCCGCGCGCGTAGCCGCGGCGCTCACCGGCGTACGTCACTGTGCTGTCCGCCTGCATCGCCGCCAGCATCACGATGCCGCCATGCGCCTCGCGCCCGCTGGTGCGCACGAACACGGAGTCCGCCCGCACTTCTTCCACCCTGTACAGCGTGTACCACTTGGGGCCCAACTTCATCGTCCACACGTCGCCAACGGCCGGTGTGGCCAACAGGCTGGCCTGCTCGTCGAAGTGTTCGCCCATGCTCTGCACGAACAGCGGAACGATAACCGCGAGCAGGGCCGCCCCGCTCCACGTCCAGAGGGGCGTACGGCTCTGTTTCTTCAGGTCGTGGAAGAGCTGAATGGTGCCAACGGGCAGTTTCTTGTGCAACTGCTCATGTCCGCATACCATGCACCGGGTGCGTGCACGGCGCGGCGTGGGAAAGAGCGGTATCCAGAAGAAGTGCACATACGGCTGAAGCACCAGCAGTTGCACGGAGCTTTTGGTCTCACAGATGGGGCATGTGCCGGGCAGTATGTGCCCGCTCAGCTCAAGCCTGCGTATGCCCTTTACGAAGAACATCAGGCAGGTGAACTAATGGCATCGGCGTGCATACCCAAGAAGCATTCGCGTGGACAGTCACAATTCGGTGTTCGAAGCGCTTCAGGTCAGGCTCAGGGCATGAACTTCACATCCGCACGCCGGTCCTTGGGATCGGGGGTCGCACCCGCCGGGGCCAGCTGCCGTTGCGTGGTGATCCGTGCGGCCGCAATGCCGTTGGCCACCAGCGCTTGCCGCACACTGTCCGCACGTTTTTGCGCCACCGCTTCGTTGGCGGTCACCGAGCCGCTGGCGTCGGCCACGCCGGTCACCTGCACGCGCGCCTCCGGATGCTTCTTCAGCCATGCGGCGATCTCGGCCACCTTCATGTTCCCCTGCGGTCCAAGGGTGGTCTTGCCCGTGGCGAAGTACACCGGTTCCATCAGGCGCTGCCGCTCGGCCTCGTCCATGTGAATGGTGCCGGGGGCCTGCTCGGTCACGCGCACGGTATCGCGCAGGACCTGCTGCGTGCGCACGGTGTCGCGCACCACGATGCGCACGGTGTCCGCTACCAGGAGCGCTTTGCGTGCACTGTCCGCAGCGGCGGGGATCAGAAGGCGCAGGGTGTCGCCGTTCAGCACGATGGTGCTGTCGTTCACGTAAGTGGCCGCACCGCCCTCGCTCTTCTTGTCGTCCTTCTTATCACCTGATGTTGCTGCGGCCACAACCGCCGTGGTGGCACCGGCGAGCAGGATGGTGTTCTGGCGTTGCATGCGCTTGTCAATGCGCTCCAGCTCCTTGGCCATGTCGGCCGTTGCGTCCGCCTGCTTCGTTGCGATCTTGTTCGCTTCGCGCTCGGCCTTCACGCGGTCCTGGTCCTTTTTACCGTCCGCGTTCTCCAGGTTGGCGATGTACGCACTGTCCTGCCGCTGTTGGATGCTGGTGCGCGCGAGCTGGTCCATGAGGTATTCGTTCTCCGCCTTCAGGCGGGCCTGTTCGCGGTCCTCGCCGCCACCGGCCATGGTGCGGGCCATGGTGCTGTCCTTCAGGAGGGCCATGGCGGCAGAGTCGTTGCCGAAGAAGTTGTTGACCACCGTGGGCGCGCCATTGCGGTCGGTCATCACCACCATCTTCAGGGCGTACACCTCGCGCTCCAGGGAGTCGATGCGCACGCTGTTGCGGTTGATCCCTTCCTGCTGCTTGCGCAGATGCTCATAGCGGCGCTTGAGCGCGGAGGGCTTGCCTTGCCCGATGCTGAAGCGCACCCCGAAGTGGTAGTCCGCCTGCGGGTTCTGCTCATTCGCCAGTTGGTCCGCGAGGTTGTTGGATCCGAAGTAGACCGGACCGATCCGAACGGTGGCCCCGATGCGGGTCTGTTCCGCGCTGGTGCTGATGGGCACATAGAGGCCCAACCACCGGTTCTCGAAGCGCGGTGTCACGGCCACCCACTCCGTGGGCCGCAAGGTGGTGCTGGCCTCCTTGAACAGCCCGGTTGCGTCCAGGTAGGTGCCCACGTTGATGTAGAAGCCACCGAAGGCGTGCAGGTCGATGTTGGCGGCGATGGCCGTGGGCAGGCGGTGCGTGTAGGTCGGGGATCCGTTGGGCACGTAGTTCACCAGTTCCGCGAAGGCCGTATCCCACTGGTCCAGGTCGCTGGCGTTCACCTGGCTGATGTCCCAGCCGGTGATGTCGGCGCTGTAGTCCTGTGCGAGCGCCCGGCGCGTGTAGGTGAACTTGCCCGCATCCAGCAACGACACCCCGATGCGGACGATGTACTTGTTCAGGTCCAGCCGCTCCTTGACCTCATTGTCCAGATCGAGGTACCGGCCTTTGGCGATGTTGCCGCGCAGCTCGTACACAAGCCCGGCATCCCAACCCATGGCCCAGTCCTCCACACCGTTCAACAGGTTGCGGCGTTGGTAGGTATCGAAGTCGCCGCGTTCGGTGCGGCCGTATTCGACCAGGGGGCTTTGGACCGAAAGGGTGTCCGGGCCGTCGAAGGTGATCTTCAGGTCATCGCTGGCCAGGTACAGGGAGGCCGAACCGGCCAGCGCCTTCAGCGTGACCGCCGCTTTCAGGAAGTGGTGGTCGGAACGCACCAGCACGCGGCCGTAGGTGAACCCCATCTCCATCCAGTTCATGAAACTGAAGTTGAACCCGCTGTTGTCCTGGACCACACCGTACAGGTTCGGACTTTCCAGGTTGTAGTAGAGCATCTCCGCGGTGGAGCGGTCCAAGCCACCCACCGTGAACCCGGTGCGGTTGCGGATGTTGAGGCCGATGGAGGAGCCATCACCGGTGCGCGCCATGAAGGAAAAAGGCGCTTGGATCTCGGACACGATGGAGCCCTCGACCTTTTCCGGCAGGTTGTCCAGCGGGGTCAGCTGGTCGTTCACGGCCTGCTCGTGCGAGGCGTTGTAGGGGGCTTTGGAGAAGAGCCGGTCGCGCAACACCTTGTTGGACATCAGCAGGGCGTTGTTGGCGAAGTAGGACTCGTACCCGAACAGGGTCATGTCGAACTTGTACCGGCTGTCCACGATGCTCGCCGGGTTCAGCCAAGCGCCGGAGATCCCGGCGTAGTTGCCACTGGCCAGGCCGATGTTCTGCTGGGCCTTCAGGGCGGTCCCGGTGAACAACAGCACGAGCGGAATGGACCAGCGGAGAGGATGTGTCATGGGCGGATACGAAAGATAGAAACCTCGCCGGTATCCAGTACTGAGGACCACCGCTGTCGCTCGGTCCACGAAGGGCGCCGTATGAACGGCGTGCCGTACGTGCCCGCTCCGCTCAGTTCGCCGCAGGGGCCTCCACGTTCACGAAGGGGAAGCTGAGGAAGAACTGGAACGTGCTGTTGGTGGAGGAGATGC
>JADZGG010000020.1 GCA_020854015.1 Flavobacteriales bacterium | reverse complement strand
TGGCCCGGTCCGGCGAAAGCTTTCCCACCTGCATGACCGCAAGCCTGACCTCAAACCCCCGGGCGCGCAATAGCCGTGCGATGGCAGCACCATCACCACCGTTGTTCCCAGGACCCGAAACGACGACGAACGCGCTTGCGTGCAAACGGTCCAAGGCCAACAAGCGATCGAGCATGAAAGTCACACAGGCATTGGAAGCCCGTTCCATCAGATCGATGGATGTGATGGGCTCGTGCGCTATGGTGTGTGCATCAGCGGCTCGGACCTGTTGGGCGGTAAGAATGGGGCGCATCGCTTGGAAAGATACCGCTGCTCGATCTGGTGGAAAAGAAGAAGCCCCCCGTTTCCGGAGGGCTTCTCAAAGCTTAAAGCTTCTGCTTACTGGAAGTAGAAGTTCAGGCCGATGCGAGCACCGCTCACACCCGTGTCGATACCGAAGCTGCTGCTCTTGTCAGCGTTGCCGTCGTTCGGGGTGCCTTCCACGGTGGTGGAGGTCACGCTGGTACCGTTCCAGCTCTCGCTGGTGGTCTCGCCAGCACCGCTGCTGGTCATGGCCAGGCCCCAGGTGTACTCACCGCTGAGGGAGAGCTTGGGAGCGCAGAACCACTCAACACCGGCGAAGGCGTTCAGGCCGATACCGAAGGTGCTACCTTGCTTCTCTTCGGTGGTGCGGCTCACAGGGTTGTCGTTGCTGAGGGCGTTACCGTACTCGTAGGTGGTCTTGGCGTTACCGAAACCGATGTTCAGTTCAGCACCGTAAACACCAACGATGCGGCTGCTGCCAACGCGCTTCTCGATGCCAGCACCGAGGTTGATGGCCATGAAGCCGTTCTTCTCAACATCTTCCACAGTAGCTGCAGGCGTAGGAGGAGGCGTAGGCTGTGGGATCTGATCCACGAAGAAGGTCTCCTTCGTGCTACCGAATCCGATGCGCACGCGACCACGGTAAGCCGTGTTCGCATCGACCAGTTTCTTACCAGCGATGATCACTTGTGATCCGTTGTTGCTGCTCCACAGGTTGTTCAGAGCAACTCCACCGTTGCCGTTGGTACCGTTGAACAGGTTACCAGCGTAGTTGAGCAAGGGCTGGGCGTCGAACGTGAGACCCCAATCTCCATCTTGCGACAGCCAATTCTCTCCACGGTTGCTCGTGATCTCGCCCGTTTGAGCGTTCACGACCGTCGTAGCGACGAGCGCTGCAGCGAACAGTACAATCTTCTTCATGACGAACGTTTTGGTTTTACGTGTGCGTTGCGTTTGTAGTGACCCTTGCGGCCAAAGGTATCCGAAGTCGGCGGCAAACTTATGAACATCTTGGTTCGATTTCAACAAAAAATTGTTGAACCGTCGCTGGATCGTTCTCGTTCATCGCCTCTTGGAGCACCTTCATCCCTTCTGGGCGGGGCGAAAATAGAACATTCTTGGAACGTGCAAATCCTTAACGGGCCTTATCCGCCAACATGGGCACGAACCGGAACGCACCATGTGTCTGACGCACAAAGACTTCCGGCTCCTTCTTGTCGATGCAGATCATCTGCTGCTCAACGCCCTCGCCAACCGGGATGACCAGTCGCCCCCCCACTTTCAACTGCTGAAGCAAGGCTTCCGGGACCTCAGGAGCGCCGCAAGTGACCAGCACCTTGTCGAACGGCGCGAACTGAGGCATGCCCTTGAACCCATCACCGTGCAGCAGCTGGGCCTTGCAGCCTAATCGTTCCAAGCGCTGGCGGGTCTCCAGGTATAGTGGTCTGTGGCGCTCGATGCTGAAGACCTTCACCCCCAATTGGCAAAGGACGGCTGTCTGGTACCCGCTGCCCGTGCCGATCTCGAGCACCTTCTCACCTGGGCGAAGTCCGAGCAGTTGCGTTTGGAAAGCCACTGTGTATGGTTGCGAGATCGTCTGACCACAAGCGATCGGGAACGCCTGGTCCGCATAGGCATGTTGCAGAAAGGCCGAATCGTCGATGAACAGGTGGCGCGGTACGGTGCCAATGGCCTCCAGAACCTTCACATCCGTGATCCCCTTTCCTTTCAACACCTCCACCAGCTGCTTGCGCATGCCTTTGTGGCGGTAATCGTCGCCCATCTGCTGCATGCCTCAAAGGTAGATGCGGCCTGACGCCTTGGTCGCGAAGGGCCACGGGTTACTTTTGCACGCCTTTCATGGAAAACAAGCTAACGATCGGGGTCTTGGGCGCCGGCCACTTGGGCCGCATCCATTTACAGCAGTTGCTTACGCTGCCCGAATATGAGGTCACCGGGTTCTTCGACCCCCACCCCGAGAAGTGCGCGGCCATCACCAAGGAGTTCGGGGTTGCCCCCTTCAATTCCATGCAGGAGCTGATCGATCGGAACATGGTCGTGGACGTGGTGACACCGACCACCGCGCACCATGCATGTGCCACTGCGGCCATGCTGGCCGGTCGCCATGTGTTCATCGAAAAGCCAGTGACCACGACCTTGGAGGAGGCTGAGGACCTGATGCGCTTGGCTGGCGAGCGAAAAGTGCAGGTGCAGGTCGGGCATGTGGAGCGTTTCAACCCTGCCTTCATCGCTGCACGACCAGCGTTGAAGAACCCCATGTTCATCGAGACCCACCGGCTGGCCCAGTTCGACCCTCGCGGCACGGACGTGAGCGTAGTGCTGGACCTGATGATCCACGACATCGACATGATCCTGAGCGTGGTGCAACAACCGGTGTCCATGATCAACGCCAGCGGTGTGGCCGTGGTGAGCGATACCCCTGATATCGCCAACGCACGCATCGCCTTTGCAAATGGCTGCGTGGCGAATCTGACAGCCAGTCGGATCAGCTTGAAGCGGATGCGGAAGACCCGGTTCTTTCAGCGCGATGCCTATGTGACCGTGGACATGTTGACGAAAGAGGCCGAGATCGTGCGCATGCGCACAGTGGAACAGCCGGACCCGTTCGCGGTCACCATTGACCTGGGACAAGGCCGGGGTTTCCGCGAGATCTCGTTCGACAAGCCTGAAGTGCCGCCCAGTAATGCCATCCGCGAAGAGCTGCTCTCCTTTGCCCAAGCCATTGCACAGGGCAGCCGTCCGGTGGTGAGCCTTGCTGATGGTGTGGCGGCGCTCGATGTGGCGCACCGCGTGTTGAAGGCCATGGAGACCGTTCCCTTGTAAGCGCGCATACTGATCCCATCGCCTTGAACGTTCACCCCTGCGTATCCATGTTATCCCGCACCACTGGTCTTGGCGTGGCGCTGCTCCTGTTCTTGTCCGGATGCAAGAAGGATGGCGGCGTTCCTTCCTATATACAGCTGTACCCTATCACCGTAAGCACCACGACGAACGAAGGCAGTGCCTCCAACCGCATCAGCGATGTGTGGGCCTACGACACGGACAAGCTGCTCGGTGTATGGGAAGCAGGCGGTCGCATTCCCGTTCTGAACAGCGGCCCCACCAACATCAAGCTGATCGCCGGTATCCGGCGGAACGGTGTGAGCAGCGACCGGGTGCAGTATCCGTTCTACGATACGTATGAGACCACCATGGGCCTGGTGCCGGAGGTCACTTCACCGCTTGCGCCCGAGTTCCAGTACTACGACGGCTTGGATTTCTGGATCGAGAACTTCGATGGCAATGGCTTCCAGTTCGACCGCGAGGCGGCCAGCGACACCGTGCTTTACGTGTGGGACACCATTCAGCATCCGGTGTCAGAGATCTTCGAGGGCAGGGCCAGTGGCGCCTTCTTCCTGGACAACGACCGGTCCTTCTTCAGCTATGTCTACGATGGCACGCCCTTCAACCTGCCGTTGACCGAGCCGGTGTACTTGGAAATGAACTACCGTTGCGACGCCCGCTTTCTGATCGGAGCTTACATGACCAACAGCGGCGGCATCGTGGAGCGCATCCCCTACCTGTATGTGAGCCCCACCAAGCTCGGCGATGGCACCATGCCGTGGAAGAAGATCTACATCGACCTACAGCCCGCTTGGGGCTACGGAGGCACCTCTGACAAGAAGTTCTACATCGAGTGCACGCTGCCCAGCGGACAGAGCACCGCTCAAGTTTAACTGGACAACCTCAAGGTGGTCAACCGGTGAAGGACAGGCGCTCACAGGTGGCGAAGTACCTGACGGCCGACCTCTTGGGAACGGCCCTCGCTTGGACCGTGTTCTACTGGTTCCGCAAGGTGTACCTGGAACCGATCAAGTACGGCTACAAGGTACCGGTCACCTTCGACGGCAACTTCTGGGTCGCACTGGTGCTGGTCCCGTTGTTCTGGATGGGTCTATACCTCTCCATCGGCGGCTACAGCGATGTCTACAGGCGCTTCAGGATCAAGGAACTGGGCCAATGCCTGCTGATCTCCTTCATTGGGACGGTGGTGATCTTCTTCGCGTTGCTGCTGGATGATGAGGTGGCGAACTACCGTTACTACTACCGGTCGTTCGTTGCGCTGTTCCTGCTTCACTTCGGCATCACCTTCACCCTGCGCTTCCTGATAACCAGCCGCACGGTCCGGAAAGTGCACGACCGGGAGATCGGTTTCAACACGGTACTGGTGGGCGGGAACGAACGGGCGGTGGCCATTCATCAGGAGATCGAAGGCATGCCCAAGAGCCCCGGGAATCGCTTCGTAGGCTTCGTGAGCGTGAACGGCGGCGATCAGCAATTGGGCAGCTCGGGACTGCCGCGACTGGGCAAGTGGCACGAACTGCGCCAGGTGATCGGCAACCATCAGGTGGAAGAAGCCATCATCGCGGTTGAAAGCAGCGAGCACGCGCACATCAGCCGCATCATCAATGAGCTGGAAGGCACGCAGGTCCGGATCAAGATCATTCTGGACATGTACGATATCATGGCCGGCAGCGTGAAGATGACGAGCATCTTCGGGGCACCGCTGATCGAGGTGAACCCGCAGATCATGCCGGCCTGGCAGTTCGCCCTGAAGCGTCTGATCGACATCCTCTTCAGTGGTGTGGCGCTCTTACTGCTCTCCCCATTCCTGGTGATCATCGGGATATTGGTGAAGAGCACTTCGTCGGGTCCTGTGTTCTTCCGTCAGGAGCGCATCGGTCGTTTCGGCAAGCCCTTCCGCATCATTAAGTTCCGCAGCATGCAGGTGGAAGCGGAGAAGCACGGTCCACAGCTCAGCAGCAGCACCGACCCACGCATCACCTCGATAGGCCGCTTCCTACGCCGCACCCGACTGGACGAGCTGCCCCAGTTCTGGAACGTGCTGAAGGGTGATATGAGCCTCGTCGGACCGCGGCCCGAGCGCCAGTTCTTCATCGACCGCATCACCGAGGTGGCCCCCCACTACCGCCATCTGCACAAGGTGCGCCCTGGCATCACCAGCTGGGGTCAGGTTAAGTTCGGCTACGCGGAGAACGTGGACCAGATGGTGCGTCGCCTGAAGTATGACATCCTCTACATCGAGAACATGAGCCTGGCCGTGGACCTGAAGATCCTCGCCTACACGGTCATCATCATGCTCAAGGGCGACGGGAAGTGAGCACTACCTCCTCAGCTCCTTGGCACCAACAACGAGAGCGGGGACCAGAATGAACCGTTCAGTGATAGGGTGTTCCTGTCTCTGATGCGCGAACCAAAGCCCCGGACACGGAACCTATCACGGAAGGCCGACCATCCTGGTGACCTTACCCTTCAGCCGGTCATACGCGAACTGCAAACCGCCAGCAAGACGCTTGAACAGGAAGGCGACGGGCACGGCGAGCAGGAACAGGATGAGCGTGAAGAGCGGCAGACGGCTCGTAAGCAGATCGCCTTGGGCATCGCGGAACAAGGCAAGGCCCCGCAGCGGACCGTTCAGAATGAAAATGGCCATGGAGATGTCACCCACCCGCACCAGCACCTCCCCTGCCAGGTGACCGGTGCGGGCGCGGCCAAGGTGGCGCAGGGCCAGGAAGACGCTGAGCATGCAGATGGCCGTCGCAAGGAAGGTGGCGGTGAAGAAGGCCACATGGAACTGGCCAAGCAGGAACACGCCGAGCGCTGCCGCTACTAGACCGGGATGGAGGCGCACCCCTTCGCGCGAAAGCAGCACACCGAACAGGAATACCGGCAAGTGTCCCATGAAGATGCCCATCAACGGAACATCGTACCGCTGTGCGATCGGATACAGCCGCGCGTTCAGCATGATG
>JADZGG010000019.1 GCA_020854015.1 Flavobacteriales bacterium | reverse complement strand
GCTGTAGGTCATGAACAGGTTGTGGTGCCGCGGATGGCGACGCAGGGCCTGCTCGATGGTGAGGTTGGTGAGCCAGTAGTTGATCGGGCTGCGGAAGTAGTTGTGGCGTGTGCGCGTAAGGCGCAGGATCCTCAGCGTGTTCCAGAAAAGGTCGTAGCCAGCTTGCAGAAAGCGGTTCTGACGGATGTTCACGCGCACCACCTTGAAGCCATACCGCTCCAAGGCACGCGTGAAGAAATAGGGGACGTTGGACCACGTGGCGATGTCCGACGAGTCGCCGAGGGTGAACACCGTGAAGGCCTTGTCCTTCCGAAGTGGACGCTGTGGGGCGGTGTTCATTGGACGAATTCCGACGAAAGGGGATGCAAGTTCGTGCCGTAAATGCACACGAAGCAAGCTGCCGACGTAGAATTCAGACGACGGAGAGGCGCCCTTAATGGTTGCCTTTGGCCAGCACCCCGCAGAGGTGCCACAGCAAACGCGCGCCCACGTTGGCGTCCCATTCATCGTTCTTGCCCGGGGTCACTTCCACCAGGTCGAAACCGATGATGCGCTTTCCGCTTGCGGCCAGCTTGCTCAGCAGGTAGGTCGCCTCTTCGAAGGCCAGACCACCGGGGACCGGTGTCCCCGTATTGGGGCACAAGGTGGGGTCCAATCCGTCGATGTCGAAGCTGATGTGCACGGCATCGGGCAGGGCTTTGATGATGGCGTCGCACTGTTCGCGCCAGGCCACACCGTCGTATTGCTGGCGGCGGATGTCGGCGCTGCGCACCACTTTCACGCGGCCCTTCTCCTTCACGATCACGTCGTTCTCCTGCGCACAGAAATCGCGGATGCCGACCTGCACCACGGTGCTCAGCTCCTTGAGCCCGAGCGCGTTGTAGAGGATGCTGGCGTGGCTGTAAGTGAAGCCTTCATAAGCGATGCGCAGGTCCATGTGCGCGTCGATGTGCAGGATGCCGAAGCTCTTGTGGCGTTTTGCCAGCGCACGGAAGTAGCCCAGTGGGGTGCTGTGGTCACCACCGATCAGGCCCACCAACTTGCCTTCGTCCAGCCAATAGCCGCAACGGGCCTCCACCCATTCGTTCATCACCGCGCACTCTGCGTTGATCAGCTTCAGCGACTTCTGCGCGCGCAAGGCCTCCTTCTTGGTTCCGCCCTCGGTCATCATGCGCATCACATGGGCCGCCTGCTTCTTCAGGTCGCGGCTCTGAAGCTGCAAGGGTGCGGGGATCTCGTCCATGGCGATGCCGCGCTTCCACAGCTCGGGGAATTCCGGATGGAACAGGTCCACTTGGAAGCTGGCCTCGTAGATGGCCTCAGGTCCTTTCGATGTGCCGCCGCCGTAGCTCGTGGTCACCTCCCAAGGCACCGGCACCAGCACGATGTCCGCCTCTTTCGTGGTGAACGGCAATCCATACATCTGGGCGTTCGCGTCCGCCGGGCTGTTGGGGTCGAAGGACTTGATCTTGCTGGCCTTGCTCATGGTGGGAGGGATATTGGAGGATCAGGGGTGAGAAGATCCACGGCGTGAAGTTCGGCTTTCTCCTTCAGCTCATCGATGAGCAAGAACGGAACGACAGGTACATCACCAGGCAGATGAGGATCAGTATGGCCAAGTAGTGTGTAGGTCGTCTGGGCCTCGATCGCTTTACTCCTCCGCTCTCTCTCCCGAATATGCCCCAAGGGTTCTCCGCCAGAACCTCAAGAAGCCCTTCTCCAAAGGAGCTTGTTCGGATGGTCTTCGGCATTGAAATTTCCATCAAGATATCTGACTGCTGACGCTGAGCGCTGCCTACGGCCTCATGATCAGCATGCTCGGCGCGTGGCTCAGCCAAGGCTCTTCCTTCTCCACAGCACGGCGCCAGCTATCCAAGCCGATCAGCATCAGGTCCTGGCCTTCGAGGAGCGCTTCGTTCAACGTGGTACTGTTCGATAGGGACACATGGTCGGGAGCGGCCACCTCCATGCCCTTCAGCACGGCGAGCACTTCGGGGCTCTGCTCGAACACGCCGGCCAGGTCCACGAAGGTGACCACCGAGCCGTTGTTGTGCACCAGCTTTTGGGCGAAGGTGAGGAGCGGGCCATCGCCGAGGGTGAAGAGCGGCACGATCACGCGGTCGACCTTCTCAAGCTGCTTGTCGACATAGATGCCGATGGGGATGCGGGCCTCGCGCACGATCATCCGCACCCGGTCGTCGAACTCGGTCTGTTCGAAGAGGCCTTCGCGGCCGGTGAGCGTTTCAATGAGGCGCTCGGGATTGATGATCCGGCTCGTGATGCCCACGAGGCGTCCCAACAAGGTGCCTTCGTAGATGCTGCGACCGAGGCCCACGATGGCCATGTCGTACTGCCCGGAATTGACACTGGCCACCACATCCTTGTCGATGTCGTTGCTGGGCTTGAAGAGCATTTCGATACGGATCCCTTCACGCTTGGCCTCGTGTCGGATCGGACGGAAGCTGTCGCGTTCGCGCTCGGCCACGTTGAACTGGTTCAGTTCACTGCTGAGGCTCAAGTGCAGCGCGGACACGCCCGCATTGGCGTTGCGACGGATGAAGGCGTTGGCGATGCGCACCATGTTCTTCCCCCGCTCCGCATCGCCGAAGGGCACGAGCACCTTGAATTTGCGGGCTTCGGCCTCCTCGCTGAGGGTGGGGGCTTCGCTGCGGGCGGGTACCAGCCGGTCGATCAGGTCCAATGTCGGGCCTGTCATGAAGGTGGTGACCAGCGCCATGATGACCATCATCGCAAAGATCTCCGGACCGATCACGCCGAGGTCGTAGCCGATGTTGAGCACCACCAGTTCCATCAAGCCGCGTGTGTTCATAAGTGCGCCCACCATCAGGCTCTCGCGCACGTTCATGCCGATGTAGCGCGCGGCCAGCGCACTGCCGCTGAACTTCGCGAAGACCGCCGTGGCCAGGATCAGCCCGCACCATTTCCACAGGCCCACGTTGTTCAGCAGGCCGATC
>JADZGG010000018.1 GCA_020854015.1 Flavobacteriales bacterium | reverse complement strand
TCGCCGGGCTATCGATGCTCAGCCTGCCGAACCCGCCCAAGTTGGATGGCCAAGCGTTGGCGCTCGAAGTGGAGGTGTTCGTTCCATTGGCCCGCGTACCCAAAGGCAGATTGGATCCGAAAAAGCTGTCCATGAGCCTTTACGCAGGGCCGAAGGATAATCAATACGCCACGGTGGATACCGCTCACATCCGGACAGAGAACGGACACGTCGTGGTGCCGGGCTCCGCTCATTTGAACAGCCGCGCCGTTTTCCGCATGTTCTCCTTCAAGGCGGAGAATAACATTTCCGTGACCTTGGACCCGCTCGCCCTGTTCCCAAGCCCGACCGTGAATGACCTGCAATGGACCGAGCCCACTCCGATGCGCCTGTCCAAAGTGACCGGCACGTCGTACACCTACACCGACGTTCTGCTCCGCTTCCGTGTGGTGAAATTGGCGGCCGGAGCGGATTGAAGAAGGAGGCGCGGTCACCGGTGCGAACCGCGTTCCACCGCACGATCAACTACCAGCCGGGCAACGCACAGCAACCACAGCTGATCGATCCGAGTCGGACCCAGCACTAGACCTTCTCACCACGAGCACTCAACGACCATTGATGTGGACGAAGTCGTGTATCAGAGCACCACGACCTTGCCTTTCTGCAGGATCCGCCCGTTGCTCTCGACCGTGAAGAAATAAGTCCCAGGTTCATCCAAGGTCCGTACTAGGTCCACTCGACCAGGTGACAGGACGAACCGGTCGACCACACGCCAGCTGAGATCATGGATCGAAAGCACGTGAACACCGTTCCCACCCATGTTCCCTTGGAAGTGGGCCGTGCCCGTGCTCGGGTTCGGAAACACCACGAGGCTCCCTGCATCGTTCGGAACCGTGTTCACCCCCTGCATGGTGCACTGCCCCGGAATGTTGGCATCCAGCCATTCGATCCGCCGTGCGATCCACGACTTCAGCGTGTCCAGCTCCGCAGCATACGTGTCGGCCCCTGCGTTCACTTCCGGTGCAGGCCCGCTCACACCCAAGATGGGCCATTTCTGAAAGTGCCGTGCTTGCGCGTTCTCCACCAATACGCCCACGCTATCGATGTACGCGTTCAAGTAGGCGGTGTCCAGAACCGTGCTGCGGTATGCTTCATAAGCACACCGCAGTTCGTTGTTGAAAGTGCTGTCCTGCAATAAACGCACATACCATCCACAGGAGTAGTTGTCGGTAGGGCAGTCGTTGACGAGGTGCGCCCAACCGGAACCGTCAGTGGCTTCGAAGATGGAACAACTTGCGATGTCCTTCCAGGCCCAATCAAAGTCCCAGACCGGGCCTGCTTTCAGCTTGCCTCCGTTGCTGCCCTTGTCCTTGTGGAAGAACACGCTCTTCTTGAAACCGTCGTTGCTGCGCGAGACCTCATTGACGAGGAAGTAGGAGATGAAGGACGGCACATCCAAGTAGCGTCGATACCCGATCAACGGGTCGGTGAAGTCCGCGCCATAGAGAGCGGTCTCCAGGCTATCCACGTAAGAGGCGATGTAGGCTCGCTGCTGAACAGTGATGGTATCCGGTTCCGGATACTCATGGACGAAATGCACGTCGAAACCGGGATGATCGAGCGGCGAATAATTCGACTCGAAACTGTTCGAAGCATCCCAATAGTTCTGCTGGAGGATGTAGCCTCCGGTCAGATCATCACCGGAGTTCTCGTTGCCTGTGAGCTTTGCGATGTTCACACGACCGCTGTCCCGCTTCACTTTCTCAGCGAAGACATAGATGCCCTTGTACACGCTGTCGATCAGCACTTCGCAGAGGCTATGTCGCGCGGCGTACTGCCCCATGCCCTGCGCGATGGTTAAGGCCAGCGTGTTGCGGATAAGGGATCGATCGTTGTAGTTGCTGAGCAATGTCCAATCGTTCTCCGCGGGCATGTCGAGGATCGACACATCGTTGTTCTCCCCAAGCGCGGTGCGGGTCTCGATACCATAGGGACGCTGCGGGTAGCCTGCCGACGATGCTCCGCGGATGCTGATGCCGATGTGACCGTCATACTCGTTCGGCGGATCGGTCACGTAGGTCAGGTTACCTGGTCCGTTGTACTTCACTTTCATCAGGGCTTCGATCTTCGAACCGTCGGGTATGGCCTGCCCCAACGTGTTGATCATGATGATCGGGAGCTCCGTACTGTCCAAAGTGACAGTGCCCGGATCGGTGACGCACAACTGAAAGGCCCCGGTTCCTCCTCCGTAGCCGAAGGCTTGGATATAAAGGGAATCGGAAGTGGACAGTTCCCCGACCAGCAAAAGGGAGAAGTAGCCACTACCGGCATCATCATCGCACCCCTGCAACGTCAGGTCGTGGCAATCCGGTCCGGTCCAAACCGCAATGCCGGTATCCGTCAGTCCCCCGACATCGTCCGTGGACACAACAACATTCCCGGAAGCTGTCATCGGCATCACGAACCAGATGTCCCCGCCTTGAAAATTCGCACACCCCGCGTTCAATCCTGAGCCGGGTGCTCCGGTGTTGTCCGCTGTCACACAGTTCACCGTGTCGATCGGGAGCGCGACGCAAGGCACGCTCCCGGGCAAAGCGACCAAGGAACAGTCGACGGCACCACTGAACACGCTTCCCGTGGCCGGGTCCGGACCATCCGCATGGAGCAGGTATCCTGATGGTGCGGTGACCTGGTAGGTGTTCTCATTCTCATAGTCTCCGGCGGAATACACGAGTTCCATTTGATCACCTGTGCAGATCGAGAAGGTCGCCGAGGACGCATAGCCAGCGGCCGCGAAAGTGCCCACCGGAGCGCCGTTCACCAAGACCACGAGCGAGCCTCCGTTCCAGCCGTCCCCGTAGCTATCCTGCATGGTGATCACATGGTCGCAGCATTGAGCGAAAGTTCCGGTGTTGGCGAAAAGCACAGCGCTCAGTAACAGCGTATCAGCGAAAGGCGTCCTCATCTCGGTCCAACCCTGCTCCACGTAGTGCTTCTCCATGCGGCAGGTCAATGGCAAACATAGTTGGCCGCGATCCCATGGACATCCCAAATCATGATGTCCATTGGGCGCCAAAGACAAGGAACAACCTGCGCGGCCAGGGAAGCTCACCTTACTTTCGGCCACCCAGCCTTGGAACCGATGACCGCACCGATGTTCGATATGACCGCTCAGACCATGCACGGCCTGGAAGCGGTGCTGGCCAAGGAGCTCGCGGAATTGGGGGCACAGGAGATCACGACCCACAACCGTGCGGTGCGTTTCAAGGGAGATAAGGCCTGCCTTTACAGGACGAACCTTTGCTTGCGAACGGCCTTGCGTGTCATTGTCCCGGTCCATGAGCTGACGGTGCGCAATGAGGACGACCTGTACATGGGCATCAAGCGCATGGAATGGGAGCGGTACATGGAGAACAAGGACACACTGGCCGTGCAATGCACCTTGAACTCGCCGTTCTTCAACCACTCCCAGTACGTGGCATTGAAGATCAAGGATGCCATCGTGGACCGCTTCCGGGACCGCACCGGCCGTCGCCCTTCGGTGGATACGGAACTGCCCACGCTCCGGATCCATGTGCAATTGCACAATGACCAATGCCGCATCGCGCTGGACAGCTCGGATGAGCCCTTGTACAAGCGCGGTTATCGCGATGAGACGAACCTTGCGCCGATCAACGAGGTGCTCGCCGCAGGCATGGTGATGCTCTCCGGCTGGGACCGCAAGAGCAATTTCGTGGACCCGATGTGCGGTTCGGGCACCATTCCCATCGAGGCGGCGCTTTACGCCGCCAACATTCCTCCAGGTCATGATCGTGCGCAATTCGGCTTTGAACG
>JADZGG010000017.1 GCA_020854015.1 Flavobacteriales bacterium | reverse complement strand
TGTTCAGCTCACGGCTGTTCACGTAGTTGTCGATCACTCCCTTGATCTGCGTGTTGATCGCACTGGCCATGTCGGCTCGAGCGTTGGCCATGGCCTTCTTCTTAGCGGTGGCTTGGTCCAAGCTCTCACCCAGGTTGTTGGCGCGGAAGAACTTGTCGTCGGTGAAGAACTCAGGACCCGAGCACAGCACCTTCACTTCGGTCTCACCGGAAGGAGGGGTAGCAGCGGCGGCGGCCTTTTTCTTGCTCTTGCAGGCTGTCATTGCGCCGGACAGCATCAGCGCCGTCAGCAGTACCGTAACGGTGCGGTTTGGAGTGAAGGTTTTCATCGGTATCGACGTTGATGGTGTCGTATGTGTGAGTTTGCGAACAGCGTGCCAAACTACGGAAATGCCCGTCATTACTACATGATCGCATTCATCAGGGCGGGCACCACCTCCTGGCGGATGTCCTGCACAACTTTCTTGTAGGCTTCGAGTCCTGCCTTGTCATAGGCGAGCTGCACGCCCTTCACCCCTTGTTTACCGCCGGAGTAAACGACGTCCGCAGTAACTCGGTCCTTGCACGTGATCGAAAGATCCAGATAAGCAGTGAAGAATCCGTTGGAGGTGCCTCCTTCGCGGGTGGTGGCGATCACCGCCATGATCACTTCAGCTTCGCTTTCCTTCTCCACGAAACGGAAGCCTTTGGAGGTGAGTTCCTGACGAATGGCAAGCGCAGCTCCTGCTTCGGACAGCGGTAGTCCGAGGTTCTTCTCCGATGCTGACATGAACACCTTCGGCAGCTTCACATCGATGGGAATGCGCAGTTCAGGCACGGTGAGGCTGCTCAGCAGCGGCTTCACGAAGGTGGGGTCCAGGTCCTTGCTCACGAGACCATCCATATCAACACGGACCAACAGTTCAGAACCCGCAGCGCCCAGGTCGAGCCCTCGCACGGTGGTTCGCGCCTCACCTTCACCATCCGTGTTGCTGCTGGCCGTGACCTTCCCGTTGATGCCGGGGTAGCTCATGATCAAAGGCAACTGTGCCAGATCACGAGTGGTGGCGCCGTTGACGGAACGAGCGGTCAACAACAGCTCACGCTTGAAATGGTTGCTGTAGTCCAAAGCGCAACGCTCATGCAAGGCTGTGAGGCGAACACAGCTGGTCAGGCGTTGGAGGTCGTTATAGACCTCGTTGGCCAGGGGAACGCTCCGTTCACCGATCAACACCTCATCATTCTCGCCCCAGTAGGCCTTCATGGCGAGCAGGGCGCGGAGATCCAAATCGATAGCGCTCTTCAGGTCACCCGCAGCGACACTGGCCTGTGACCTGCTGTACAGGTCCGTGGCTTGGGCGATGGCCTGTCGCTTCTTTTCCGCTTTGATGCGGGCATGCTCAGCCTTGTTCAGGCGGTAGTAGGTCCAATACTCGGTGCCATTGTCCCAGCTGTCCACCATCTCGAAGCCTTCGATCTGCTCGCTGGTCTTCGTGTTGATGGTGCTGGTGAACGACTCATCGAAGGAACTCTTGCGGTCAAGTGTGTAGAGCAGGCTGTTGCCTTCCACTTTCACGCTGATCTCACTGGCCAGGTCGTTGAGGGCATTCTTCTTGGCTGTCTCTTGGAAGTCACTGCGTGACTTGTTGGCCAGGCCGATTCCGACGTAGTCCGCATCGCTCACCGGTCTGCTGACCACCCAGGCAGGGCGTGGGGCAGGCGGTGGCACGTTCTGCACCACCTGCTGCTTGTCCTTACAGGCGATCAGACCCAGGACAAGGGCTATGGAAAGAAGCTTGTTCACGGCAGCTTGGCGGCAAGTTCCTGTTGGATCGCAGAAGCGATGCCCGAGCACGAGCCACGCAATGCGTCAGCGCTGAGCGTAGCAACAGGCTTCACTTCACGCGGAGCGGTCAGCAGGCCTTGCAGGTTCCGACGTGCACCGTCGCTGATGTCGGCCGCTCCGTTCCTGGTGGGCAGGAGGTTCTCCTTGGCGCCATCGTAGCTGGCGTAATAGGCGTGGTCCGCGGCTTCACGGTCCACGACCTTGCTGAGCAGCACCTCGCCGGTCTCCAAGCTCACGAGCTTGTAGCTAACGCTGGTGGTCACCTTGTTCTCCTGGTAGTATTCCATGTACTTCACCGGACGGTACTTGGTCACGATCATCAGCTGACCAGGGTTGTTGGGGTCGGCCACCTTCACGCGATAGCTCTCGAATCCATCCTTGGTGCTGCGACGTGCCGTTCCGGTCACTTCTTGGTAGTCGATCACCGTCCCCATCAGCACCGCTTGGGCACCCATCAGGTTTCCGACGCGCACGGCGGTCTGCTCGTCCACCACACCGCTAAGGCCAAGCCGCTGCTCCTCCAGGATGCGGTCGATGTTCTCCCGGTCCACGATCTTCAGGAAGGGGTCGTTCACCTCAGTGAGGGCGGTGGTCGCATACGCTTGCACCTTGGGGGCGAGGTCCGTGCGGGTCTTCACGCTGCTGGTGAAAGGCAGCACAGCGATGGAATACTGTCCATTGGTCAAGGCCTCCTGACGAAGAACACCCGCATCCTTATAGCTCGCATCCTTGTTCACCACCAAGCTCAGGTCCTCATAGGCCTTGCGGTAACGCTTGCCGGTGAGAGCGTCCTTACCGGAGCGGTATAACGGTTCGAGGTAGGCGATGTTCTGCAAGCTGCTCGCATCCTTGTAGTTGGGTTCGAGCTTCGCGATCTGCGCAAAGGTGGCTTCGGCGCCCTTGTAGTCCTGTTTCGCCAGTAGGTCCTGCCCCTTTGTATAGAGTTCCACCAGGAACTCACCCTTCACCTGCTCGAAATCCTGCTTGTAATGGTCGGCGATCTCCAGTACAACGCCGGCACGTCCCACACGGTCCATGTAGTCCTTACCCTCCAGAAAGGCCTTCACGGCATCCCCTTTCTCACTGCCCATGCTGAAGGCCTTGAAGAAGTTGCTGAGCTTGTCGTTGAGCACAAGTTGGCCGGTCTTTTTCAGGCCGATCTTGGCGTCCACGTTCTTCGGGTTGCGCTGCGCCGCCTGCAGGTACATATCCGCAGCTTCAGCGTAAAGGCCCGCTTCATCAAGTTTCTCTCCTTTCTTGGTGTAGGCTTTGGAGCCACTGCACCCGGCCAGGAGTGCGACCGCTAGCGCGGCACACAAGGCGATATGTCCGGTGGTCCTCATCGGTTCGTTGGTTGCGCGGCCAAGGCCGCATGGATCAGCGCGACTTGATGTACTCGTTGAGGTCCTCCACCGAGCTTTCGAAGCTGAACACATCGTTCACCTTGTAGTAGTTCCCGATGTCGTAGGTGTGGTCGTAGGCGAACTTGGCCAGGTCGAGCTTGTTGTCCTCGAAGCTGAACAGGCCCATCAGCCCTTTCACCTGGTCCACAGTGAAGCACCGGTCACGTCCGATCTGCTTCACAAGGGTCATCTTGGTGTCTTCAAAGCCCTTGCTGGAGATGCTGGCCTTGGCCTCATCGAACTCGCTGCTGCTCATCGGGTAGCCACAGCCTACGGGGCCGTTGTAACCAGGCATCTTGTAGACAGGCTCCAGGACCGCCGTGGTCTCAGGCTTGGTGGTGGTCACGGGCTTCACGGCCACAGCTCCGGTCTGGGTCACTTTGGTTGTCGTGGTGGTGGTGGTAGTGGTCTTCGCAGTGGACGTACCCGTCGTGGTGCCGGTTCCGGTACCGTTCACGTTAACGTTCATGTTCACACCCATGCCGTTCACACCGAAGGACATGTTCACGTTCTCGCCATCCATATCATTCACTCCGTCGGCCGACTCTTCAACAACGGTGGTCGTCGTTACGGTCTGCCCACCTACGTTCATGTCGACGGTCTGCTCCTCGACCACATCCTCTGCAGGTGCATCCTCCACGAAGGTGGTCGGCTTGGGCTTTGCGTCCTCGGCCTTGGAAGCGGTACCCAATTCCGCTTCACCCGAAGGGCGCAACACCAACTGACCTTTCTTATTGGTGGTGATCACTACGGTATACTCCTTTCCGAGCGGGAAGTAACCGTTCTGCTTGATCGGCGTCTTGGAGGCATCCGCGAAGCGGACCAGCAGTGAAGGTGTTTCGTTCCGGATGCTGCTCGCCACCACACGAGAGGCCGGGGTGGCATTGACCTCCGCACCATCCACCATCAAGGTGAACTTGTCGCCCATGTCCGAGAAGACCACGATGTCGCAGGTCTGGGCGTGAAGGCTAAGGAAAGAGAGGGTGCCGGCGAGGGCGAGGGTAAGGAAACGTTCCATGGTGGTGTGAGAGGTTTGCAAATGTAGTCGCGGGTGCCGGAAGGCAAGGGTTGTGCCAAAGGCGATGGAAAGGCCGCGGGCGCCTTAGCGGACCGGAATTCCGTCCATCTTTGCGCAGCGCCACGGGCGCAGCAGCCGCATGGATATTTCGGTCGTCATTCCCCTCTTCGAAGAGCGCGAGTCGCTGGCCGAGCTCACCAGCGGCATCCACAAGGTGATCTCCGCCATGGGCCTGCGCTACGAAGCGATTTTGGTGGACGACGGAAGTGGCGACGGTTCGTGGGAGGAGATCCAGCGATTGGCGGCCGGGAACCCTTCCATCAAGGGCATCCGCATGGGCCGCAATTACGGCAAGAGCCCCGCGCTGAACGAAGGTTTCGCCATGGCCCAAGGACGGGTGGTGATCACCATGGACGCCGACCTGCAGGACGACCCCGAGGAGATCCCCGAACTGTACCGCATGATCACAGAGGATGGGCTGGACCTGGTGAGCGGCTGGAAGAAGAAACGCTACGACCCGCTCAGCAAGACCATTCCCACCAAGCTGTTCAACTGGACCGTGCGGAGGGCTTCCGGCATTCAGCTCCACGACTTCAACTGTGGCCTGAAAGCCTACAGGAAGGAAGTGGTGAAGAGCATTGAGGTTTTCGGCGAGATGCACCGCTACATCCCCTTCATTGCCAAGAAAGAAGGCTTTCCCCGCATCGGCGAAAAGGTGGTGGTCCACCACGAACGGAAATACGGGCACAGCAAGTTCGGCCTTAACCGCTTCATCAACGGCTTTCTGGACCTGCTCACGATCACCTTCGTGTTCCGCTTCGGCAAGAAGCCCATGCATTTCTTCGGCAGCCTCGGCCTGCTGATGTTCTTCCTAGGCTTCCTCAGCACCACCTGGATCCTGGCCAGCAAGCTCTACCATCTGGCGACGCACCAACCGGCTCCGTTGGTGGCCGATCAACCGCTCTTCTACATCGCGCTCACCGCCATGATCATCGGGGCGCAACTGGTCCTGGCAGGCTTCGTAGCCGAATTGGTGAGCCGCAGCAGCCCGGAACGCAACCATTACCGCGTGGCCGATCGCATCGGTATCGGCGCCTGAACCTCCGCATGGCCCCCCGGCACTTCCCCGCAGGACCGGTGCTGATCGCCGCTTCGCTCGGCATGCTCGGCCTGTACGCCTGGCTGGCGCAGTTCGCCTTCCCCATGGCGGACGACCTGGCCTTCGCGGCAACGGGCCGCACGGGCGGCTTCCTTGAACTGCAGATCGAGCGTTGGAAGCTCTGGAACGGTCGCTTCTCCAGCAACATTCCGATCCTATGCTCGCCTCTGGTGCAAGGCCTGAGCGGGCTACCGTTGTATCGCGCGTGCCCGCTGCTGCTCATTGCGCTCACCGTATGTGCGGTCCAAGGCTTGGTGCGGTCCGCTTCCGACCGTTCCATCTCCCGCGCTCATGCGTGGGCCATCGCATTGGTCCTCGCCATGGTCCAGTTCACACTGATGCCGAACCTGAGCGAAGGACTCTACTGGTACACCGGTGCGATGACCTACCAGACCGCCGTGATCACCGGCATCGTGTACATCTCCATGTTCCTGAGCCTTCTGCATGGAAGGCCGATCGGGCATCCTACTTTGCACGCGCTTGTGATGGCCTTGGTAGGTCTCGCCTTCATCGGCACGAACGAGATGAGCATGGCGATGGCGGTTGTGGCGCATCTGGCAGTGCTCTTCGTACTTCCGAAGGAACACCGGACGACCCTGTTGTTCCTGGTGCTGGTAGCGTTGGCAGGTTCCGCGCTCATGTTCTTCGCTCCCGGGAACGCGGGTCGTGAAGAGCAGTTCACAGGCACGAGACTGCTGTGGCACTCGCTTGCCATGAGCGGCGCGCAGAGCCTTCGCTTCACCGGCCTGTGGCTGCTCTCACCCATCAACCTTTCCGGCTCGTTGTTGTTGTGGACAGCCTACGAGACACTACCGGAGCAGGTGAAAGTGTCCGCCCGAAGCCTGTATCGCTTGCGCTGGCCGTTGTGCCTGATGCCCTTCGCCTTGGTCTTCATCGCCGCCTACCCGGCCTACTGGTCCACGGGCATCCTGGGCCAGCACCGCACCATCGATCAAGCCTGCGGCTTCTTCGTTCCCGCATGGTGCCTGGTGGTGCTTGTCTGGCGAAGCGGCCAGCGCAGATCCGATGCAGCGCCCTTTCCCGCGTTCGTTAAGCCTGGGGCTTCGATCCTGCTGGCCCTCTCCTTCATCCTCACCGGCAACGGCATCAAGGTGATCGATGACCTCGCCAGCGGACGTGCTTCAGCATTCGCTCAGGAAATGGCCGCTCGCTTCGACCTGATGCAGCAGGCCAGCACCGCTGCTTCAACCGTGGTGAACGTGCCCCAAGTGATGCAGATCCCGCGTAGCCTCATGTTCATGGAGATCAGCGACGAGCCCTTCTTCTGGGTGAACCAGGCGCACGCCCAGTATTTCGGACTTCTTGAGAAGCGCATCGTCCTGGACCGCCCCGGTCACTGAACCGATGTGCCGGCCGCTAGGTCGCCGAACAGCTCGCGCGCCAAGCGCTCATCGTGACCGTAGATGTCGTCACGGAAATTCAATCTTCCCGCATCGTCCACCCAGGCGGTGAAGTAGCCGATGATCACAGGTATCGCAGGCTTCACACGAACGATCGTCTCCGTCTTGCCGTCCGCTGCCTTCTCAATGCGCTGAGGGGTCCACGTCGTATCGTTCCGCAACAGGTGCTCAGCCAGTTTCAAGGGTTCGCTCAGACGGATGCAGCCGTGGCTGAAAGCGCGTTGATCCTCTTTGAAACCGCCTTTGCTCGGTGTGTCGTGGAAGTAGATGCTGTACGCGTTCGGGAACAGGAACTTCACACGCCCCAAGGCATTGCCGGCCCCGGGTTTCTGACGGATGGTGAAGGGAACTCCCTTGGAATACTTGCTCCAACCGATGCTCCGAGAGGGGACCACCTTTCCGCCGATCACCACCTCCATGTTCTTGCGATCGAGGTACCCCGCATTGCGCTTAACCGAAGGCAGGATCTCGTTGTGGATGATGCTCTGCGGTATGTTCCAGTACGGGGCGAGCACCACCTGAGAAAGCGAATCGTTGAAGATCACAGTGCGTGTGGCTTCACGACCGACCACCACGTTCATGGTCCAGGACACACGCCCCTTATCGTACACATAGAGCCGGAACGCCGGAATGTTGACGAGCAGGAATTCGCCCTTCGGTTGGTCAGGCATCCAGCGCAGCCGCTCCATGTTGATCAGCAGCTGCCGCACCCGTTCGTCCGGTGGTACGTTGAGCACATCCACCATGGCGTCGTCGATCGCGTCCACCTCCTTCAAGCCATGGCGCAGCCGGAACTGTCGCACGCCTTGAACGAGCGCGCTGTCGAACCGCATGGAGGTCGTTGTATCCACCACATCGCCCCACTTCTGGAGCAGGGTGCGCACCTGGCCAATGGCTTCAGCCGAATCGCCCGGCACGAAGCGCTTGTGGTCGGTGTACACTGGCGCCCACGTGCTGTCCAGCTCCAACGATCGATAGCGCCGAAGCCATTCCTTCAGGCCTTGGTATTGCGGATGCACAGGCTCGATGGCGGAAAGATCGCGGGAGCCGGAGACCAACGAATCGAGCAGCCGGGTGTAGTCCTTCTTGGCCTTGGGGATGTACCAATCCAAGGCCTTCAAGTTGCGCACAGTGCCGCCGTAGCGCTTGTCCGCGAAACGGAAGAACTCACTCGTGAGGGATAGCTCCACGAACGAATGGTCCACGGAGCTCAGCGTATCCTGAAGTGCGGCGATGAGCTGATGCAACTCCTCGTGCGCGACCTTCCAAGGCCCGTAACCGCTCCCGGGCGAACCGGAAAGATCGAGGAAGCTCTGTGCCGCCGAGGACAGCGTATCCCCTTGGAACCAGGCGTACTGAAAGTCGCGGTGCCTGTAGAAGTCGATGATCAGTGAATCGTAGGCGACGTACACCGAATCATCCTTCAGGAAGCTATAGAGCGCAGCAGAGTCGATGTGGGCCGTGGTGTACTGCTCCTTCGTCTCGAAATCCTGCACTAGTTCCTCCTTGGTGGGTCCCTGTGGCTCCTTTGGTGAGGCGGTGGCACATGCCTGCGCGATCAGCAGGAGCACACCATGAAGACCGAACTGAAGGGTCGAACTATTTCGCATGCACATACAGGAGGCCATCACCAGCGAGCCATTCCACCATCCGAGGCATCATGGCATTGGGCACGGCAGGGCATCCGAAACTGCGGCCCAAACGCCCATGCTCCTGGATGAAGGAGGCGCTCACATAGTCCGCACCGTGGATGATGATCTCGCGCTCCTGAGCCTTGTCGTTGACACCGCGATCCAATCCGTGCAGCAGCAGCGCCTGTCCGTGCTTGGGGCTTTCGATCTCGGCACCCACCCGGTACAGGCCCTTGCTTGTCTTCAGGGAACCTTCCTTGTTACTGACTGAAGTGCACATGAGCTCACCGGAGTTCTTGCCGTGCGCCACCCACGTTGTGCCCAGCAACCGGTGTGCATCCAGATCGACGACGAAAAGGCGCCGCTCCGAGCTGGGGCGGGTCATGTCCGCGATCGCGATCACGTGCGGCTTCAGCCCATGCTTGTTCGCTGCCACCAAAGCTTGATCGAACACGTGCTGCGGCAGGACACCGGACAGTCCGCAGGCCTTGAACAGCAACGCTGCATCCTCCTCTTCAAGGGATATCAGGACGTGCGCCTGATGCGAGGCCGGGGCCAGCACCATCAACAGGGCGAACAGGATGATCCTCATGGGCGGCGCGAAGATACCTCCATGCTTCAACGTTGAAAAACGAGCTTCGTTGTGCTCAGCTGTTCAACCGGACCACCAGGCGCTCCAGCGCTTCCGCATATGCAGACCAGCTATACTTCCGTCGTTCCTCTCGGATCGCGGGGGTCATGTCCTTCCGCTCACGTAGAAAGAGCTCCATGCCTTTTACCAAGTCCGTGCGATCGTCGGGTGACACCACATAACCCGTGCGACCATGAATAACGACCTCGCTCAAGCCTCCCACATCGGTCACGATGCAGGGCCTTTCGAAATGATAGGCGATCTGCACAATGCCTGATTGCGTGGCTGTGCGGTAGGGAAGCACCAGAACATCCGCAGCGCAAAAGTGATGCGCCACAGCATCGTTCGGAATGTAGTCGCTGAAATAGTGGATGCGTGCCGCTTCCGGGCTGGCCTTCACAAGGTCCTTGTAGCGCTGTTCATCCTCGTAGCATTCACCAGCGATCACAAGGTGGAGCTTCGGGTCCACGGCGGCCATGGCCGGGAAGGCAGCGATCAACTCATCCAATCCTTTGTACGGTCGTATATAGCCGAAGAACAAGGCGATCACGGCATCTTGTGGAAGGCCAAGACGCTTTCGTGCCTCCGACTTCTCCACCGCGGCACCGAAGTTGTCGTAGACCGGATGCGGAGAACGCTCGACCGGCATCTGGGGATGCGCCGCTCGGATGTCGCGCTCCACGCTCTCGCTCATCACCACACAACCATCCACGGCGCGGAATGCCAGCCAACGCAGCAGGGGCTCACCGAAGCGGCTTTCATGCGGAATGAAGTTGTCGATCAGGTAGATCACACGCGTGCGCCGCCCCCCTTTCGCAAGCGCTGCGATCGCCCAGAAGCAGGGCGCGAAGAAGCTGATCCAGTACTTGAAGACGAGCACGTCCGGTGCCTCCTTCCGAATGTTCCGTCCGGTACGCCACCAGGATAGTGGACCAATGCTGTCCACGCGCACTTCAGCGGTCACCGCTTGTTCACCCGCCGCGCCACCGGTCTCCTCCTGCGTCTTCCCGGGGAAAAGCATCTTCGGGTACTGCCGCGAAAACGTTATCGCACGCACGGCATGACCGCGGCGTTGCAGTTCCAGCGCGAAACGCTCATTGAAGTGAGCGATGCCCCCGCGCAAGGGGAAGAAGGTGCTGAGGTAGGTGATCCGCATCGATGGACGGACGGATCAGGCGGTCAACGAACGATGCAGTTGGCAGGCTTTCACCGCCGCATGCACCGTATCGGA
>JADZGG010000016.1 GCA_020854015.1 Flavobacteriales bacterium | reverse complement strand
GAAGGAATTGGGCTGGGCCAACATCGACCGCCTGATGTACGACAAGGGAGCCAAGCCGGTGGACATCATCACCCGCGTGGACAACAAGGATGTGGGTGATGTCTACATCAGCATGGTGGTGAAGAGCCGCAGCATGTACCTGCCCGGTTACGAAATGAAGAACGGCACCTACAGCTTCTCCCACGGCGACTACGAGAAGATGCAGCTGCCCATCGGCGCGAAGGCGACCATCCTGGCCACGGCGTATGCGGACGGCAAGCCCTACGTTTCCATCGAGGACATCGTGATCGCTGAAAAGCTGAAGGTGGACCTGCATCTGGAGCCCACGACCAAAGAAGGTCTACGCAGCACCTTGGAGGCGCGGCTTTGAACGGGTGCAGCGGCGTGAACACCGCCCCGTTGACGATCGCACCGGCCCCTGTCCGCAGCATACGGATGGGGGCCGGTATTTTGCGGCATGGCCTGGACCTACCTCCTGCTCGCCGGCCTCTTCGAGATCGGCTTCACCACCTTTCTGAAGCTCAGCAACGGTTTCAAGGACCTGCGTTACGCGGCGCTCTTCCTGGCCTGCTCGCTCATCAGCTTCTTCTGCCTCAGCAAAGCGATCAAGACCATTCCGCTGGGCACGGCCTACGCCGTGTGGATGGGCATCGGCATCTTCGGCACCTCGGTGATCGGCATTGTGTTCTATGGTGAACCCAGCCACGGCCTGCGGATCGGCTTTCTCGCGATGTTGCTCGTTGCCCTGATCGGCCTGCGCGTCACAGGAGCCTGAAGCGACATTTACAGATGAAGCTGAAGGTCCGAGCCCGCTTCACTGGCCATAAGGGACCGGTGTACACCTTGACACAGGGAACACGACCGGACACCTTTCTGAGCGGCAGCGGCGATGGCCATGTGGTGCTCTGGGAAATGGACAACCCTGACCACGGCGAACTGCTGGTGAAGGTAGGCCAGCCCGTCTTCAGTCTTCACCTCGACCCGAGCCGTGAGCGCCTGTACATCGGAACGGACAGCGGCAGTCTGCATGTCGTCGACCTCCGCGACAGAAAGGAGATCCAGCTGCTACGGCACCAGCACAAGGGTCTGTACGCGATCCAGCCATTGCCCCATGACCGGATCGCTTGCGCAGGTGGGGACGGAACGCTGGCCGTATATCAGCAATGCGAAAGGTTATCCCTTCAACGCATCATCCCCTTGATCGACGGGAAGCTGCGCGACTTTGCGGTCAATGGTGATGGGACCTTGCTGGCGGTGGCCTGTGGCGATGGAACCGTGCGCGTGCTGGACACCGAGCACTTCAACGAAAAGCGAACGCACCAGGCCCACGAGGGCGGTGCACTGGCAGTGGCCTTCCACCCCACCAAGCCGGCCCTTGTGAGCGGCGGCAAGGATGGGCACCTGCGGATCTGGTCCCTGGAGCTGGACCAGCGCGAACTATTGGCGCTGCCTGCGCACAAGTCCAGCATCTACCGGATCACTTTCAACACGGAAGGCACGATGTGCGCCACAGCAAGCCGCGACAAGAGCGTCAAATGTTGGGCTGCGGACAGCTTCGCCCCCTTGTCCCGGCTGGACCGCATGGCGGGGAGGCACAGCCACAGCGTGAACGCGCTGCTCTGGGCGGGTGAAGTGCTGATCACCGGAAGTGACGACCGCTCGGTCCTGGCCTGGTCCTGACCCTCTCTTCGGGGTTCTGCGAAGCGCTCTTTTACCCATCTTCGGATCATGAAAGCGGACTGGAAAGCGCTGGCGGAGATCAGCATGACGCACCTTGGAAGTACGGTGGGGTCAACGGCGAGCGCGGTGGGCATCGGCCTGCTGGTCGGCATCGCGCTCTGCATCCTATTCTGGAAGTTGGGATTGTTCCGGCGCCCGGTGAACAAATGGTACAATGGGGTCGCGAAGCTGTGGATCCCGTTCGTTCTGGTGGTCTGCATGGTGATCGGCGGGCAGATCGGCCTGTACCGGGCGGTGTTCAAAGCAGCGATCGCCAGTAACGATGCAGCCATGGCCGCGCTGTATGAAAGCGCGCTCGGGCCGGCCTTGGGCACACCCGAGAAGCGGCAGGCCTTCCTGCAGACCGTTCAAGCCAGCGCCAAGGACGGACAGAACCTCGGCAAGGCTTTCACCAAGGCCATCAAGGACCTGCTGCACAGCCGTGTGCCCCAGGACCGTACGATGGCCGAAGATGGGGCGGTGCTGCTGGCCGACTGGGCCATCGACCACTATGAGGACGACCTCGCCTCAGCCATTCTCTACGGTATTTACCTGAAGGCAGGTGGCCACTTGCAATTGCACTCGGCAAGCGGAGAGCCCATGGAGTACGGTGAGTTCCACGAAAGCGTGGAGGACCTGTTGAAGATCGACCTTGGTCAGATGGAAACTGCTATCAAGGGGAACCTCGGCGGGCTTACCCACAGCCTGATCGAGGGGCAATACAAGGGCATGGTGAAAGGCACCTTGCTCATGGGCCTGTTGCTCGTGTTGCTGCCGGTGATCGAGTGGGCGATCTACACGCTTGTGATGAAGCGGAACCTCGTGGTACCTGCTCCGACCACCGTTCCTCCGAACGACCCAGAGGTGCTCAAAGCGGACGATATCTAAGAACGGAAGAATAATGAAGGGTGCCTCACTCAAGGTGGGCCGCGTACCAGGCCACCGTGCGGTCCAAGCCCACCCCCAGGTCCACCGGAGGCCTGAATCCAAGCAGCTGCCGAGCCGTGCTGATGTCCGCCATGGAGGCGCGCACATCCCCCGGACGATCAGCGAGATGCTGTGCTTTGATGTTACCGATCGCAGGGTCGTTCAGTGCAAGGCGCTCACGGATGCCGTCAAGCAGCTGAAGCAAGCTGGTGGAGTTGCCCAAGGCGATGTTGAACACGCGACCGATGGCCCGTTCATCCGAACAGTTCAACGCTGTGCGTACCGCTTCCACAGCATTGCCCACATGGGTGAAGTCACGCGTCTGGCCACCGTCTCCGTGCACCTGTGGCGCCTCGTGCTTCAGCAACGACTGAATGAAGCGCGGGATCACTGCTGCATACGGACCCTGAGGGTCCTGTCGCTCACCGAACACATTGAAGAAGCGGAGGCCGATCACGGGCAGGCCGAACAGACGCTTGTACAGGCCCGCGTAGGCTTCGTCCATGGCCTTGGTCACCGCGTAAGGTGAAAGCGGATGCCCCTCCTCGCCCTCTCGCTTGGGCAGCACCTGCGAATCGCCATAGACACTGGAACTGCTGGCGTAGACCAATCGCTGCACCCCGTGGGTGCGACAGGCTTCCAGCACGTGGAGCGTACCCGTCAGGTTCGCGGCCTCACTGGCCAGTGGGTCGGCGATGGAGCGGGGCACGGAACCCAGCGCGCCGAGGTGCACCACCTTGTCCACGCCTTTGACGGCCGCCAGCACATCCGCATGCACGCGCAGGTCTCCGGTCACAAGGGTGAAGCCTTCTTGACCCTCAAGGTGGGCGATGTTCTCGTGACGACCAGTAGCGAAGTTGTCAAAGCACTTCACCGCAAAGCCCTCCGCCAGCAAGGCATCGCAGACGTGGGATCCGATGAAGCCCGCGCCGCCGGTAACGAGGATGGTGCCTTGTGCCATGAGCGCGGCGAAGATAGGATCGGTCGGGAAGCGGAAGCCGATGGATCAGCGGGGCCGGGTCATGTAAAGCTCGATCAAGGCCTTGCGGTCGGTCTTGTGGCTGTTGTTCACCGGAAAAACGTCCACCAGCATCAGGTCGGCGGGGACCATGTAGGCTGGAAGTGCGCGGCGCAACTGGGCGTTGATGGTCTCGATGAGCCCGATTCGTTCAGCACCCGGTTCAGGACGAACAAAGCCAACGATGCGCTTCACGGTCTCGCCGCTCTTCAGGGGCACAGCGAGGGCATCGGCCACACCTGGCACCGCCAGCATCTGGGCGGTGATGTCCCCGAGCTCGATGCGGAAACCGTTCAACTTCACCTGCTCATCGCGCCGCCCGTTGAAGAACAGGATGCCATCCTGGAACCAGCCGTAGTCACCGGTGCGGAATACACGTTGCCCATCCTCCTCCGCGAACTTCTCCGCGTAGAGCGCGTCGTTGTTCAGGTAGCCAATGCTCACATGCGGACCGATGATCTCGATCTCGCCGGGTTCGGCCTTGGTGGCTTCTCGGCCGTCGGGAAGCACCGTGCGGACCTGTCCTTCGCGCTTGGGAAAACCCACCGGCATTTCCGCATAGCGGTCAAGTACCTCGCGCGTGACATTGATGAGCGTGGTGGCGACCGTGGCTTCAGTGGGGCCATAGGTGTTGAGCACCCGAGCGGCGGGAAAACGGTCCAGCAGGCGTTGGGCGGTCACCCTCGGCAGCGCCTCCCCACAGAACAGAAAGGTGCTGAGCGAGGGCACCTGTGCACCGGTGAACGACGGCTCCGTGAGGTAGAGGTAGGCGAACGTGGGCGTACTCACCCACACGGAACCCTGGTACTGCTTCACCCGGTCCAGGAAGGCGGTGGCGTCCTTGGCGGTAGCGGCGTCGTTCAGCAAGAGCGTGGCCCCCAGCTGCAATGCGGTGAACAGTTCGTACACGCTAAGGTCGAAGCTGAAGGGGGCCTGATTGACGAAGACATCTTCCGCCGTGAAACCAAAGTCG
>JADZGG010000015.1 GCA_020854015.1 Flavobacteriales bacterium | reverse complement strand
CGAACACATGGACAGTTGCGTAGTGGAACTACCGCTGACCTATGCCAAGAAGGACAAGGAGCGCTACACCCAGGCGGCGCGTTTTCTGGAGGATGTGGAGCTGATCTATCTGAGCTATGACAAGAAGACCAAAGCGGCCACCTACACTCGCGTGTATGTCGTCGCGGAGAGCAGCAAGGACGGCGGAGATTTCGTGTACATCGAGAACGCCAAGGACCACTTGGTGATGGACGGTTTGAAACAGGCGTTCTTTCCCCGGTTCAACGCCAGCAAAGAACGCTTCTACAACGCCGACTGTTTTGATGCGCATATCGCGACGCATCCTGAATTGAAGGGAATGTTGAAGGAAGCGCAGCCTTGAGCAAGGCCGGTCGGCTCAGCTATCCGTGCATCGGATCACTTCCAACTGCGTGGCCGACCACATGGGTGCTTTCAGTTCATTCTTCGATGTGCAAGCGGTGTTGTTAGGGAAGGAGGAAGTGCACAGCTCGGTACCTTCTTCGCGCCAACTTCATCCTTCGTTCAACGGATCGATCGGCGTCCTGTCCGCTCACCGACCATACCACCACAGCACCACGAGCAATGCAAGCACCGTGGCAACAAGCAGGAACCGGGTGGCCCGCTTACTCCATGCCGAAGTATCGTCATTCCAGAACCATCGCTCGAAATTCATGCAAAGAAGGCAGCAAGCAACGGGCCACAGGCAGCGAGCCTCACATCACCCCCATCGGCACCCGTGTACCATGCTGACCATTGCATTTGCGTGTGGAGGTGCAGGACACGAGCAGCGCCAGGATGACCAGAAGGAAGATGATGCGTTTCATACGGAAGTAACGGAAAAGGCGAGGATCGGCGTATGGATGTAGGAACACGAAGGTGACTTGCCTTCTCGTACGGTGTGAGGAAACGTCAATGGCTTAGAAGAACTCAAGAACGGGGCCTTGCGGTCTTTGACCCCTTGCATTGATGTGGAACAACGCACGAAAGGTTGCTCTCATCGCCACGGTAGCCCCCAGGATACCGAACAGCCACAGAGCGACGAGGTACTTTTGCCCACCTAAAAGAGCAGCATTGGCACACTTGGAACTGGGACTGGACACCTTCGGCGATGTGACCTTGGGACCTGATGGGAGACCGCTCTCGCATGCGGAAGTGTTGCGAAACGTGGTGGCGGAGGCCGAGCTCGCCGACCGGCTTGGCCTGCACTTCTTCGGGGTCGGGGAACACCACCGTTCGGACTTCGCAGTGAGCGCTCCAGAAGTGTTGCTCGCGGCCATCGCTGGACGCACGAGGAACATCCGATTGGGCTCGGCGGTCACAGTGCTCAGCAGCGATGATCCCGTGCGTGTGTTCCAACGCTTCTCCACCTTGGACGCTGTGTCCAACGGTCGCGCGGAGGTGATCATCGGTCGCGGCTCCTTCACCGAATCGTTCCCGCTGTTCGGACTTGACCTTTCGCAATACGATGTGCTCTTCAACGAACGCCTCGCGCTTTTCGCTGAACTCTTGAAGGAAGGGCCGGTGACCTGGAGCGGTCGCACACGGGGCGCACTGAAGGACCAACGGGTATACCCGCCCACGGAAAGCGGACATCTACGGACGTGGATCGGTGTGGGCGGCACCCCGGCGTCGGTGGTGCGGGCAGCGCGCTATGGCTTCCCGCTCATGCTCGCCATCATCGGTGGTGACCCCCGTGCCTTCGCCCCCTATGTGGAGCTCTACCATCAGTCGTTGGTCGAGGCCGGACGTGGACCACTGCCCATCGGAGCACATGGTCCCGGCTACATCGCTGACACGGATGAACAGGCCAGCGAAGAACTCTGGCCACATTACGCAGCCATGCACGACCGGATCGGGTCCGAACGCGGTTGGCCACCGCTCACACGGGCCGGATTCGAACAAAGCGCCGGGCAGAACGGAGCCTTGTGCGTGGGTTCACCAGCGACCGTTGCCGCCAAGATCGTTCGCACCGCCAAAGCGCTCCGACTGTCCCGCTTCGACATGAAGTACAGCGCAGGCACCTTGCCACATGCGATGATGATGCGCAGCATCGAGCTCTACGGAAGTCAGGTGGCGCCGTTGGTGCAGGAAGCCATGCAGGAGTTCACAACGACCTAAGCACGTCTGAAATGCCGAAAAGCCCGGCGGTGAGCCAGGCCTTTCGGGTGATCGGTCGCCGTGCGTAGGTTGGGTCACCGGGCGCAAGGGGCATACGTAGGAGGCTTACGGGCCACCACCGGACCGATGGTTATTTGGTCGTCTTCACACTACGACCAGCGCACCACTTCTGCCACTGCGCATATTGATCAGTTGTGAGCGTGGTTTGGATCACGCCTGCATGGCGCTCCATTTCAGCCTGATGCGCATCCTTCTTCTCAGGGGTCATGGCCTCTTTCATGGCGGTACATTCCGACTTACAACTGGCCTGGGCAGCTTCGACCTTGGCCAATTGTTCGGCGTTGAGGCTCAGGCTCGACCATGTGGCCGCATCACTGTCCATCATGCAAGCATGATCCGAGATGAGCGACATGGGCTGCGTACCCTTCTCCTCTGGCGAAAGGGTGGGGGTCGTCTGTGCGGAAACGCTGACCCCGCTGAGCAGGGCGATGGCGAAGGCAATGGAATTCAGTTTCATGTTCGTGGGGTTATTAGGTTCGACCTGCACAGGCAAGTCAGGTGCCGACGACGCACCAATGCCATGTCCTTGAGGCGAACCGGGCTTCCGCTGCAATATGTGCCGCATTGATGCGGCTACGTACGTGGGTGATCAACGCCCCATGCCGTTGCGAAGATTGCCCAGGTCATCATCGGCACCGATCCTCCGATCGAAGCGGAAAGTCAATAGCGGCATGTACTGCACGCAGTTGGCACGGACCATGACATCTGAGCATCAAAACCCCTACGACCATGAACAGCGTGAACGACAAGATCAAAGGCAACTGGAACGAACTGAAAGGCAAACTGAAGCAGCAGTTCGCCACGCTCACGGACAACGACCTGTTGTATGTGGAAGGAAAAGAGGACGAGTTGATGGGTCGCCTGCAACAGACCTTGGGCAAGACCAAGGACGAGGTGAACGCCATCGTTGAGCGCCTCACCGCCACCGAGCAGGCCAAAGCCTGAACGAACACCGCGAATGGAACGGCCCGGGGATCGATCCCTCGGGCCGTTCTGCGTATGCTGCCTCCTTATTCACAATCCGCTCTTCAGATCACGGTGATCACCGGATGGCGTGGGAAGGTGCGATCACGGACCTTTGCACCCGATGAAAAGTGTCCTGACCGTACTGCGGGGCTTGATGGTGGCCGCTTGTGTGCTTGCGGGTGCCAGTGCTGCCTATGCGCAATGCACCTCCAACGCACCGAACAGTGTGGCTCAGCAGTGTCCGGGCACGACGCTGACTTTGAACGGCGGCGCCAGCGGCGGGCAGGCTCCCTATTCGTACCAATGGACGCCGGCCACAGGGCTGAACAACCCGAACATTGCTGCACCTGTGCTCACAGTACCTGCTACGAGCACGGTGTACACCCTCACCATCACCGATGACAACGGTTGCACGGACACCGATCAGGTGACCGTGAATCCTCTACCTGGAGCGAACGCCATGCTCACCAGCCCGAACGCGCTGTTCACCGTGTTCAATGGCGTACCCACCTTCTACAAGTGCAGCCAGAACGCCACAAGCCTGTACATCTTCGACTTCGCCGGCACAGCGACGGCCGGTTCAACCCACACCATCAGCTGGGGTGATGCATCACCGAACTTCACGGCCACCGGCACCAACTTCCCACAACAACAGCACACCTATGCGCAGGGTTTCTACACCCTCACCTACACCATCACTCAATCAAATGGCTGTAACGACAGCCAGCAGTACAGCATCTTCCTGGGCAGCAACCCGGCGGTAGGCATCGGCAACCCGGGCAACACCAACGTGTGCGGGCCGAACCAGTTGGTCTTCCCCATCACCGGCACCACGAACAACCCGGCAGGGACCATCTATACGGTGACCTTCAACGACGGCAGCACGCCCGTCGTGTTCCCCCACCCACCTCCTG
>JADZGG010000014.1 GCA_020854015.1 Flavobacteriales bacterium | reverse complement strand
TATCTGGCCAAGAAGGAGCTGTTCAAGCCCCCTTTCGGTTGGATCTTCAAGGTGACCGGAGGGGTGCCTGTGGACCGTGGGAAGAGCGCGCACATCGTGGATCAGGTAGCCGGGTATTTCCGGACCATTCCGGATTTCGCCATCGGTATCGCGCCGGAGGGCACTCGCAAGTACGTGGCCAAGTGGAAGACCGGATTCTGGCACATCGCCCGTAAGGCGCAGGTCCCCTTGATCCTCACATCCTTTGACTATGGCCGGAAGGAGGTGATCTTCCGCGAACCGTACATGGTCGGCGACGATGTGGAGAAGGAAATGGCCTGGATCCAGAACTACTTCACACAGTTCAAGGGGAAGAACGAGCGACCCACCGCACCATGACCTTCGCTGCTTTTCGTGGCCTCCTTGTGGGACTGTGGCTGTTCGGTAGCGTTCCGCAGGCCCAGGCACAGGGAACCTTCCCCGCCGTTTCGGGAGAACGCAGTGACGGCACCTTGGTCGAACTGCCGAAGGCTTCCGCCGGACGCTACGCTATCATCTGTCTGGCTTACGGCCAGAAGGCGGGTCCCTTGTTGGAGGAATGGTACGGTCCCGCCTACTTGCGATTCATCGCCAAACATGGCCTCTTAGCATCGGAGATCGATGCGGACGTCTACTTCGTGCCGCTGTTCGTCGGCTTGAACAAGGCCGGCTACGGACCAACGATGAAGAAGCTGCGGGAGGAAGGGGACCCCGATGTCGCCAAGCGCGTGGTGTTCCTGAAAGGTGATCACGACGGGCTACGCGATGCCTTGGGCATGAAGGACAAGGAGGCGCCCTATGTGTTCGTGGTGGACCCGCAGGGACGCATCGTTCACCGCACCCAGGGAGCGTACAGCGATGACAAGCTGGATGCCATCGAGGAAGCGTTGGCCCCATGATGATCGCGTGGCCTGTACTTTCGCGCCACTTCACACCGACCATGATCAGCAAACAGACCTCCATCCTTCTGGCCAGTTCGTTCCTGGCCTTCTTCGCTTGTTCCTCCGCTGAACCCGAGAACAACAGCCGTTCCAACAGCGTGGCCGCCGATCCGCTCGCGCCTGCACCTGTGGAAGCTCCGAAGCCCGAAGCCCCACCGGCCACCGTTCCAGGTGAAGGCCTGTTCGCGGAGATCAAGACCGCCAAGGGCACCATCGTCTGCCAGTTGGAGTATGCCCTGACGCCGATGACCGTGGCCAGCTTCGTTGCGCTCGCCGAAGGCAAGCATCCGTATGTGACCACCGTGGAGAAGACCAAGCACTTCTACGATGGGCTCACCTTCCACCGTGTGGCCCCCGATTTCGTGATCCAAGGCGGTGACCCTTCCGGCAACGGTAGCGGTGGCCCAGGCTACATGTTCCCCGAGGAGATCGTGCCCACGCTGAAACACGACAAGGCCGGTACCATGGCCATGGCCCGCACGCCGGCCCGTGGCAGCAATGGCAGCCAGTTCTACTTCACGCTGAAGGACACACCCTTTCTGGACGGTGACTACACCGTGTTCGGCCACGTGGTGAGCGGCATGGAGGTGGTGAAGTCCATTCAACAGGGCGATAAGATGGAATCCGTGACGATCGTGGCCAAAGGCAAGGACGCCGAGGCCTTCGATGCCGTGAAAGTGCTGGAGGCCAACAAGGACAAGTTCAAGCATTGAGCGTTCGTCCGTGAGCCTGCTGAGTTGAACAACTGAAAAAACGCGAACTGTGGAAGGATCCAACCTCGGTGACGGCCTGTACGCCACCATCAAGACCAACAAGGGCACCATCGTGTGCCAGCTCGAGTACCAGAAGACGCCCATGACCGTGGCCAGCTTCGTGGCGCTCGCGGAAGGGAAGATGAAGAACAGTGCGAAGGGCGAAGGTCAGCCGTATTACGACGGGTTGAAGTTCCACCGCGTGATCGCTGACTTCATGGTGCAGGGTGGCGACCCCACGGGCACCGGTGCGGGCGGACCGGGCTACAACTTCCCCGATGAGTTCGATGCCACGCTGAAACACTCCCGCGAGGGCACCTTGAGCATGGCCAATGCGGGACCCGGCACCAACGGCAGCCAGTTCTTCATCACCCACAAGGACACGCCTTGGTTGGACGGACGCCACAGCGTGTTCGGCTATGTGACCAGCGGCATGGACGTGGTGAACGCCATCGCCGGCGGCGATGTGATGGAATCCGTGACCATTCAGCGTGTGGGTGCAGAAGCCCAGGGCTACGACGCCACAGCCGTTCTGGAGAACTACAAGGACAAGTTCCGGAAGAGCTCCCGTTAGAACCTACCGACGAGAATGGCCGCCGCGTTGTCCGCCTGATGGACCGCGGCGGTTTCCGTTGGTGCCGGCCACTTTCGCGTCGGGCCGGTAGGCTGGACCATCACCGATGGCCGGCGGCATGGGCATCTTCTTCACTTCGTAGCCGATCAGCTTTTCGATGCGACCGAACTCGCGCATCTCCTTGTCGTTCACGAAGGTGACGGCCTGTCCTTTGCGGGCAGCGCGCGCGGTGCGACCCACGCGGTGCACATAATCCTCGGGGTCCCGGGGCACGTCGTAGTTGATCACCAGGTCGATGTCATCAATGTCGATGCCGCGGCTCACCACGTTGGTGGCCACCATGATGCGGAGGCGGCGGTTGCGGAAGGAGAGGATGGTCTCCTCGCGCTCGTTCTGTTCCAGGTCGCTGTGCATGGCCTGGGCGTTGAAGCCGCGCTTGGCCAGGTGGCGTGCGAGGTTCTTCACTTCGACCTTCTTACCGGCGAACACGATGATGCTGGTGGCCTCGGTGGTTTTGAGGATATGCTCAAGGATCGCTGCTTTCTGTGCTTCGTAGATCACATAAGCCTGCTGGTCCACACCTTCCGCCGGTTTGCTCAGCGCGATCGTGATCTCCAACGGATCCTTGAGCACCGTGCGGGTCAGCTCGCGGATGGCGGGTGCCATGGTCGCGCTGAACATCAGCGTCTGCCGTTCGGCGGGCAGGAACTTGATGATGCGCTGGATGTCGTCGATGAACCCCATATCCAACATGCGGTCCGCTTCGTCCAGCACCAGGAACTCGAGCCCTTTCGTGGGCACATAGCCGAGGTTCAAGTGGCTCAGCAACTT
>JADZGG010000013.1 GCA_020854015.1 Flavobacteriales bacterium | reverse complement strand
CTGAAGTGAGCGAATACGAGTTTCCTGTTTGGCAGGACCTAAGGGCAGTGAGGATAAGGTGCACTATGCTCTCATTGTTTAATCAAGGCATACGAGTGCTGGAGAAGTATGACATGAGTGATTTCTTTCTCCTGAGCATCTATGCTCAACTCCTCAATACGAACGTTCCAGAAGAGACCGCCGCGCGATACATTCGAGAGTTGGAAGACTTCCGCGCTTCCATTCCGAGATCCGGTTAGTCCCGTTGACATTGGAGTCTCCTGAAAGGTACCCTAATGTTGAAAGCAGTAAGTGTTCTCGGCGCTTCAGGGTCAACTTCCTGAGACCCTGAAGGAAATGGCGAAGGGAATGGGTCACCCTTTCAAGTAGCCGTTCACCGCCCGGAGGATCCGACCCTCGATGTCAGTCGTGTCGGCCGGCACGAAGGTCTGCCCCGTGATCTTTTCGAAGAGCTCGATGTAGCGGTCGCTCACGCTCTGCACGAAGGCATCGTCCATGTGCGGCACCTGCTGGCCGTCCTTGCCCATGAAGCCGTTGGCCATGAGCCATTCGCGGACAAACTCCTTGCTGAGCTGCTTCTGGGCCTCGCCCCGCTCCTGCCGTTCCGCGTAGCCTTCCGCATAGAAGTAGCGTGAGCTATCGGGCGTGTGGATCTCGTCGATCACGAGGATCTGGCCGTTGCGCCGGCCGAACTCGTACTTGGTGTCCACGAGGATCAGGCCACGCTCCTTGGCGATGCGGCTGCCTTCAGCGAACAGGGCCAATGCGTAGCGCGTCATGGTGGCCCATTCCTCCGGTGTGCAGAGGTCGCGCTTCAGGATCTCGTCCGGTGTGATGTCCTCGTCGTGCCCTTCGTCGGCCTTGGTGCTTGGCGTGATGATGGGCTCCGGGAAGCGATCGCTTTCGCGCAAGCCTTCGGGCAAGGTTGCGCCACAGAGGGTGCGGTGTCCGGCCTTGTACTGGCGCCAGGCGTGTCCGCTGAGGTAGCCGCGCACCACCATCTCCACCTTCACCGGGTCGCACGCGTGGCCCACGATCACCTGCGGGTCGGGCATGGCGATGGTCCAGTTGGGAACGAGGTGGGCGGTGGCCTGGAGCATGTTCCAGCTCACCTGGCTCAGCACCTGCCCCTTGTGCGGAATGCCGCGCGGCAGGATCACGTCGAAGGCGCTGATCCGATCACTCGCAACCATAACCATGCGCCCGTCGGCCAGGTGGTACACATCGCGGACCTTGCCGTGGTAGACCTTGGTGACGCCGGGGAAGTTGAGCTCCGAGCGCGTGAGCGTTGCGGGGAGGGCAGTGGTCATGAGCGCTTTTCCTTTTCGCGTTTCTCCATTTCCTTGAAGGCGCCGAGCACACGGATCACCAGCTCGTGACGGATCACGTCCTTCTCATCGAGCTCGATCACGTTGATGCCTTCCACATCCTTCAGCATGGCCACGGTGGGCATCAGGCCGCTGGGCTGGCGTTCGGGCAGATCCACTTGGGTCACATCACCTGTGATCACGAACTTGGCATTGCGCCCCATGCGGGTCAGGAACATCTTGAGCTGCGGGAGCGTGGCGTTCTGGGCTTCGTCGAGGATCACAAAGGCGTGATCGAGCGTACGTCCGCGCATGAAGGCCAACGGTGCGATCTGAATGACGCCGTTCTCCAAGTGCTCCGCGAGGCGCTGCAACGGGACCATGTCCTTGAGCGCGTCGTACAATGGCTGCAGGTAAGGATCCAGCTTCTCGCGCAGGTCACCGGGCAGGAAACCGAGGTTCTCCCCTGCTTCCACCGCAGGGCGGGTGAGGATGATGCGCCGCACTTGGCGATCGCGCAAGGCTTTCACAGCGAGCGCCACAGCGGTGTAGGTCTTCCCGGTGCCCGCAGGTCCGATGGCGAAGACCATGTCGTTCGTGTTCACGGCCTCCACGAGGCGCTGCTGGTTGCGGGTGCGGGCCTTCACGCGCAGACCGGCATTGCCATGCACGAGCACATCGGATTCCTCGGGTGCCGCTTCGTTCGGCACGCCCACGCTCATGATGTCGTCGAGCACCTTGCGCGGCAGTTCATTGTAATGGACAACGTGTTGCACCAGTTGGTCCCAGCGTTCCAGGAAGGGGGCGATGTCCTCGTCGGCGCCGATCACCTTGAGCACATCGCCGCGGGCGATCAGGTTGAGCTTGGGGAAGTGGTTGCGGATGATCCGCAGGTTCTGGTCGTTCGCCCCGAGCACCTCAACAGGGTCCACGGCGTTGATCTGGATCGAATGTTCGCTCACGCGGTGGCTGATGGAATTATGAACTATGCACTGTTGATCGACAAGGAGGCTTTCACCCGGCCGAAGGTAGCGCGAACGATTTTCTTCGCTGTCCGAACCACGCGATGTCGATCATCACCCTCACCACCGACATGGGCCTCAAGGACCACTACGTGGCCGTGGTGAAAGGTGCGATCTACAGTCAGGTGCCCGATGCGCGCATCGTCGACATCAGCCATTCGATCACCCCTTTCGATAACTCGCAGACAGCCTTCGTATTGCGCCATGCCTACCCGGAGTTCCCGCGGGGCACCGTGCACTTGATCGGCGTGAACCCTGAAGCCACCGGCAACTCACCACATCTGGTGGTGCGCCACAATGGGCAGTTCTTCATCGGTGCCGACAACGGGATCTTTCCACTGATCTTCGACGGCATGCCACAGGAAGCCTTCGAGCTGACCATGAAACTGGAGGACGACCACGCGATCTTCCCCTTGAAGAACGTGTTCGTGAAAGCGGCCGCACACCTGCTGAAAGGTGGCACACCGGAAGTGATCGGCCGCAAGACCGTTCAGCTCAAAGAGATGATGAGCTTCCGTCCGGCCATGGACAACCTGAGCATCCGGGGCGCGGTGATCTACATCGATTCCTACGGAAACGTGGTCACCAACATCTCACGACCTCAGTTCCAGGAACTGGTGAAGGGCCAACCGTTCCGGATCACCTTCGGCCGCATCAGCTACGACATCACCACCCTCAGCAAGAGTGATGGCGATGTGCCCCAGGGCGAGCGGCTCGCCTTCTTCGGCAGCAGCGGACACCTGGAGATCGCCTTGAACAAGGGGGTTGACGGCATGGGCGGCGGCGCGGCGGGACTGCTGGGGCTGCATGTGAACGATGCGGTCCGTGTGGAACTCGTGCTCACCCAGCGTGCCGTACCAGCCTCTGTTGGATGATCCGCATCGTAAAGATGACCTTCCGCCCTGAGGAGGTCGCCCCCTTTCAGGAACTATTCGAAGGCTGGCGCCACCGGATCATCGCATTCCCCGGCTGCCAGCAGCTACAACTGTTGCACGATCGCAAGGATCCATGCGTTTTCATGACCTACAGCGTGTGGACTTCTCCAGAAGAACTTGAGGCTTACCGTAACAGTGAGGTCTTCGCTTCCGTATGGCCGGTGGTAAAGCGTATGTTCGCCCAACCCGCCGAAGCCTGGAGCCTGGACCGTGACCATCTGATGGACGCGGCACGCTGATCGGCCCGGCCTTTGCCAACCGCCGCCCATGAGACCCCTCTCCCTCCTCCTGTTCGCGCTTCCGGCTCTGATGCATGCCCAGACCCCTGCCAAGCAGGAACTGAGCCTTGCGCAGGCGCTTTACGCGAGCAATTCCAACGACAGCGCCCTCGTGCATGTGGACAAGGCCATCGCCCTTGACCCACAGCTGGCGAAGGCTTGGAAACTGCGCGGTGACCTTCGCCAGCGCGCCAAGAACATGGACGGTGCCCTGCTCGATTATGAGAAGGCCGAGGACCTGGACCCGAACGACGCCCGGCTTTACGTAAGCCGCAGCGCCCTGCGCATCAGCAACGGCAACTTGAAAGGCGCGCTGAAGGATTGCGAACGGGCCTTGGCGCTTGACGAGAATGATCCTGACGCTTGGTACAACAGTTCCTGCGCGAAGTACATGGGCCAGGACACCGAAGGCTCGCTCAAGGATGCGCAGCGCGCGTACAAATTGAACCCTCAGCATGCCGATGCGCTCTATCTGAGCGGTGTGTGCAAGGGCGAATTGTACCGGGAAGAGGATGGCCTGGCCGAAGTGGAGGAAGCGCTGCGCTTGAAACCCACGATACCCGGCGGACTGATGGCCTCGGGCGTGCTGCTCTTCGAGACCAAGCGCTATGAGGAAGCCATTGTACGCTTCACCCAGGTGATCGACCAGGATGCCGAAGGCAAGGCCGAAGCCTACTACTACCGGGGTGACTGCTACTATAACTTGGAGAACAAGGAGCAGGCCTGCGCCGATTGGAAGGTCAGTTCCCGCTTGGGCGATAAGGACGCCGTGTTCATTGTGAAGAACTACTGCAACACGGACGCCACCAAGATCCCGAAGAAGCCCGCCAAGAAGCGGAAGACGGTCATCGAGTTCTGACTTTTACCGGCATTTCCATTGGGGTTCTGCGTTGCGGATCCAACTTCCCGCGCCGCGCGCTTCGTAAGCCACGGTTGATATCGGTCAGGCAACGGCTTGATCGTTCGACACCTGTCCGGCTATCTTGGCGCCCCGAAATGCGCGCGCTCATCCGCAAAGAGGTCCGGGGCTTCCTGGGCTCACTCATCGGCCACATCGTGATCGTGGTGTTCCTGCTGATCACGGGGCTGTTCCTGTGGGTGTTCCCGGACAACATCCTGGACCTGGGCTACGCCGACATGGGGCCCTTGTTCCAGATCGGTCCGTGGGTCTTCCTCTTCCTCGTTCCGGCCATCACCATGCGCAGCTTCAGTGAAGAGAAGCGCACGGGAACCTTGGAACTGCTGCTCACCCGCCCGTTGACGGAGCTTCAACTGGTGCTGGCGAAATACACGGCCTCGCTGGTGCTGGTGTTGCTGGCTCTGGTCCCCACCCTCTTCTACTACTGGAGCATCGGTCAGCTCGCGGTGCCCGCCTGGAACGTGGACAGCGGTGGCACCTGGGGCTCGTACCTCGGCCTCGTGTTCCTCGCGGGGTGCTTCACCAGCATCGGTCTCTTCGCCTCGTCCATCACCGAAAGCCAGATCGTGGCCTTCCTGATCTCGGTGTTCTTGTGCTTCGTGCTCCACATGGGCTTCGAACTCGTGGCTTCCTTCGACCTGCTGGGCGCGCTGGAAGGACCGATCAAGGCCATTGGCATCCAAGAGCACTACACCAGCATGAGCCGCGGTGTGGTGGACCTTCGTGATGTGAGCTACTTCCTCTGCGTCACAGCGGTCTTCATGCTGCTGACACGCGCTTCCCTTCAAAGCCGGAAATGGTGATGGGAATTGGGCGTTGGCAGAACCCGGTTGTTTGGTTCGTGGTGGCGGCCTTGATGCTTGTTACCATAGGCTATTTCGCTTCGGTAAACATGGGGATGGGATATTCAGCGCTTGACATCACGATCCAGGACACCTATTTCGTTGTTGCCCACGAACATCTGATCATCGCAGCAGCGTTGTTCTGTCTCGTTTGCGCTGCCGTCTATTGGACTTTCTCCCGGATACTTCGCCGTCCATTGAATGGGACGCTGGGGCTGATTCATGCAGTGCTAACGACTATAGGCATTCTGGTCATCTATGTCCCGACGCACTTGGTCGGCGCAACGAACTCTGCACGTCGGTACTACGCATACAGCGAATTCGACCCAATTGAACATTCCGGCTGGATCGTGAATGTCAACGTCATTGTCGCCGGCCTTGCCTTTCTTTTCGTCTTTGGCCAGTTGATACTCCTGGTGAACGTACTGCGCACACTTGTAAGTCCAACAAGCGCATGAGTGCAAGAACCCGCACCAACCGAGGGAAGGACCTGCTCGATCTGGGCATTGGCCTGGGCATCGTGGTGCTTGTGCTTTTCATCAGCTCCTTCGTTCGCCTGCGCGCCGACCTGACGAGCGAGAAGCGTTACACCCTGACGCCGGCCACCAAGGAACTGATCGGCAAGCTGGATGATGTCGTGTTCGTGAAGGTCTACCTGCATGGCGAGCTTCCTGCCGACATGCGTCGCTTGGAACAGAGCACCCGCGAGCTGCTGGACGAGATGCGCGCAGTGAACGACGCGAACATCCAATACGAATTCAGCGACCCGAGCGCGAGCCCCGACGAGAAGACGCGTTTGGAGGTCTACAAGAACCTGACGGAGCAGGGCCTGCAGTACACCAGCATACGCACCAAGGAGAAGAGCGGCCAGAGCGAGCTCATCGTCTTCCCAGGCGCCGTGCTCACCTACAAGGGCAAGAGCCACCCGTTGCAACTGCTGAAGACCCAGCTGCGCACGCCCGATGCGGACATGGTGAACCGTTCGGTGAACAACCTGGAGTACGAGTTCAGCAACGCTATCCGCCAGGTCACCAATGCGAACAAGCCGCGCATCGCCTTTCTGGAAGGCCATGGAGAATCGCCCGCGCCGCTGGTACAGGACATCGCCAACGTGCTCGGCGAGCAGTACACCGTGAGCCGGGTGAGCATCAACGATCGCATCGACGCCCTGAGCGACAAGGTGGAAGGTGGCCGCTACCGCACCAACCGTTACGAAGCGCTGATCATCGCCAAACCTGACAGCCTCTTCAGCGACCGCGACCTGTTCGTTATCGATCAGTTCGTGATGAACGGGGGCAAGGTGCTCTGGTGCGTGGACGCGATGAACGCCCACCTGGACAGCTTGCGTGTGAACCAGTACAGCATCGCCACACCGTACGAGCTTGGGCTTACCGATCTGCTCTTCGCCTACGGTGTTCGCATCAACACCGACGTGGTGCTTGACCAGCAATGCGCGCCCATCGAACTGTACACCACGCCCTTCGGCAACCAACGTAAACTGGAGCGGTTCCCCTTCCCCTACGAGCCCATTGTGATCCCTCGCAGCGGGCATCCCATCGTCAACAACATCGACCCGGTGCACCTGCGCTTTCCCAGCAGCATCGACACCATCGGTACCGACAGCGCTGCCAAGACCGTTCTGCTTACCAGCTCGCCTTACACCTGGGTGCTCAAGAATCCTGCACGCATCTCACTTGGCATCGTAGACCATCCGCCGCCCTTCGACAAAACGAACACGCCGGACCGTTGGCTTGCCGTGCTGAGCGAAGGGAAGTACCGGAGCGCTTTCACGGATAAGTTGGACGTGGCGTTCACCTCACGACCGGAAGTGGGCTATCGCGAGTGGAGCCGTCCGACCGCCATGGTGGTGATCAGTGATGGTGATGCCATTGAGAACCGCGTGGACCCTGAAAAGGGCATGTATTTCCCGTTGGGCTTCGACCGCTATGCGGGCACCAAGGTCTATGGTAACCGGGAGTTCTTCGTGAACGCCCTGAACTATCTGCTGGACGACCAAGGCCTCATCAGCATCCGTTCGCGCGTGATCACCCTGCGCACGCTGGATGTGGAGCGGACCGAGGCTGAACGTACGAAATGGCAGGTGATCAACATCGCCGGACCGATCCTGATCAGCATGCTGGCAGGTTTCCTCTTCCACCTGTATCGGCGTCGCCGCTACGCCACTGTCATCCCGCAGCCCTGATGAACCGCCGCCTGCTCCTCGCGCTCTTCCTGTTGCTCGCCGGTGTGGCTTTCTGGCTCTATCGCTCAAGCAGGGGCAGCACTCTTAGTGGCCCCCTCACGGACTTTGCCGTGGCGGATACAAGCGCGGTGGACCGGATCTTCATCGCCGAGATGAACGGGCATACGGCCGACCTGAAGCGCACCGGCCCCGGCACCTGGACGGTGAACGGCATGCCGGCCAACCCGAAGAACGTCCAGCTGTTGCTGAAGACCTTCCTGCGTGTGGAGGTGCGCACGCCGGTGCCGAAGGCTTCCGAGGCCAACGTGCTGAAGGTGATGAGCAGCGCGGCCAAGAAGGTGGAGATCTACATGGGCGACGACGCGCCGGCCAAGATCTGGTACGTGGGACATGCTACGCAGGACCACTATGGGACCTACATGCTGTTGGAGATCCCCGGCAAAGGCAAGAGCAGCGTGCCCTTCGTAATGGCCATGAGCGGCTTTTCCGGATTCCTCACCACACGCTTCCACACGGGCATCGACGATTGGCGGAACACCGAGGTGCTCGACTATCCGGACCTGAGCGTTATCCGGCGCGTGACCATGACCAACAACGCGCGCCCCGCCGAGGGCTGGACGGTGACCTATGACGGAGGCAACGGCCTGGGCCTGTTGACCAACGACAAGGTGGCTTTGGCCATGGACAGTTCTGCGGTGAAGGATGTGATGCTCACCTTGCGCGACCAGCATTTCGAGTATTTTGAACGGAAGATCAGCAAGGCCGAACGCGATTCCGTGCTGGCCAGCACACCATCCCACATTCTAGAGATCGCCAAAGCGGACGGAGCGGTCCAGCGTATCCCGTTCTGGAAGAAGGCGCCCTACAAGGAAGAACGCGATATGGAAGGCAAGCTCCTGATCGAGGACACGGACCGTGAATGGGCCCTGCTCGACGACACGTGCTTGGTGGTGGTCCAACGCATGCACTTCGACCGGATCACCTTGCCGATCCAGCTGCTGGTAGCGCGCTGACCGGGGCGGCCGCACTGTGGAAAAAGCCGCTTCCGTGTTGATAAGTGGGCCGGAACGCCCCTAGGGGCCGGGCTATCTTTGGGCGCGCTGGAAAACGACCTGGCGAGACATTGAGATGGAAACGGTAGCAACCAAGGAAAAGACCGCAACGATGAAGTTCATTGTGTCCAGTACGGCGCTGTTGAAGCAGCTGCAGACGCTGCAAGGCGTGCTCGCCAGCAGCAACACCCTCCCCATCCTCGACAACTTCCTGTTCGAGATCGACGGCAAACAGCTCACGGTGACCGCCAGCGACCTGGAGACCACCATCACAGCGACCATGGCCGTGGAGGCGAAGGACAAGGGCAGTGTAGCCATCCCTGCCCGCCTGCTCCTCGACACGTTGAAAGCGTTCCCCGAGCAACCCCTCACCTTCAGCATTGACGGCAAGCACCACGGGGTGGAGCTGATCAGCGACCAGGGCAAGTACAAGATGACCGGCTTCAGCGGCGCGGAGTTCCCCAAGAGCCCTGTCCTCGAATCACCGAGCACCTTCGTCCTGCCTGCTGGCACCTTGGCCACGGCCATCAACAAGAGCATCTTCGCAACGGGCAACGACGACCTGCGCCCTGTGATGAGCGGGATCTTCTTCGAGCTCGGTGAGGACAGCGTGAACTTCGTGGCCACGGACGCCCACAAGCTCGTCCGCTACAAGCGCACCGACGTAAAGGCCGACAAGCCCGCCAGCTTCATCGTCCCCAAGAAACCCTTGAACCTGCTCAAGAACAACCTCGGGGGGACCAACGCCGAGGTCAGCGTGGCCTACAACGAGAACAACGCTTCGTTCACCTTCGACAACATCCTCATGGTGTGCCGCCTCATCGATGGCAAGTACCCCAATTACGAGGCGGTGATCCCGAAGAAGAACCCGAACAAGCTCACCATCGACCGAGCGACCTTCCTCAGCTCGATCCGTCGTGTGGCCATCTTCAGCAACAAGACCACCCACCAGGTGCGTCTCAGCATCAATGGCAGTCAGCTGATCGTGAGCGCCGAGGACCTGGACTTCAGCAACGAGGCCAACGAGAAGCTCACCTGCACATACGAGGGTGAGGACATGACCATCGGTTTCAACAGCCGCTTCCTGATGGACATGCTGAACAACCTGAACTGCGAGCAGGTGGTTTTGGAGATGAGCGCGCCCAACCGCGCCGGCATCCTGCTTCCCGGTGAGGCCGGTGAGGTCGGTGAGGACGTGCTGATGCTGGTGATGCCCGTGATGCTGAACAGCTGATGCGTACGAGATTTCCCTTGGTGGCCCTGGCCCTCGGCCTTATGCTTTGCGCCAGTAAGTGCGCCGACAAGAGCGGTGCCATGAGCATGACGGATGTGTTGGACAAGAAGTGGATGCTGCAGTCCGTTGCCGGACAAGCGCTCCAACTTCCTGCAGGCGCCCAGAACCCGTGGATCCAGCTGGCCGCAGACAAGTCACTCTCCGGCTTCGGAGGCTGTAACAACCTCATGGGGCAGTTCAACCTGGACGGTAGCACCATCGGCTTCCCCGGTGTGGGCAGCACGAAGAAGTTCTGCGAAAGCACACAGAAGATCGAGGACGGCTTCATGGGCGCCCTTCGCGAGGCCAACAGCTTCAAGCTGGACAAGGGCCTGCTGAAGCTGATGAAGGACGGCACCGAGCTGGCGTCGTTCACCGGCGGAAATTGAGGCGATCACCAAGACACTTGAAGAACCCCGGACCTGTTCCGGGGTTTTTCATTTCCTGCCGCCGATCTTTGACCACATGAGCGACAAGATGATCGTCGGCGTTATCGGTGCCGGTACAATGGGCAGCGGTATCGCGCAAGTGGCCGCGCAGGCAGGTCACCCGACCGTGCTGTTCGATACGCGCAAAGAAGCGGTGGACAAGGCCGTCGCCGGACTACAGCGCACGCTGGACAAGCTGGTGGAAAAGGGAAAGCTCGATACGACCAAAGCGAAGGCCATCGGCGACAGGATAACCCCGGCCACGGATATCAAGGCTTTAGCCGGGTGCGGCTTGGTGATCGAGGCGATCGTCGAGGACCTGGCGGTGAAGAAGAGGGTGTTCTCGGAATTGGAGGCCTTGTTAAGCCCCGATGCCCTGCTCGCCAGCAACACCAGCAGTCTGAGCATCACAGCGATCGCAGCGGCCTGTTCGAAACCTGGTCGCGTGGTGGGTCTGCACTTCTTCAATCCCGCCCCCTTGATGCCGCTTGTGGAAGTGGTGCCTGGAGTGGCCACCGACCCAAGGGCCTGTGATGCAGCACGGCTGCTGATGACCGATTGGGGAAAGGTCCCTGTGACCTGCAAGGACACCCCCGGCTTCATTGTGAATCGCGTGGCCCGTCCCTACTACGGCGAGAGCATCAGGCTTTACGAGGAGGGTGTGGCGGACATGGCCACCATCGATCATGCGTTGAAGACCTTCGGAGGCTTCCGGATGGGACCCTTCGAACTGATGGACCTGATCGGCAATGACATCAACTTCACGGTCACGCGCACCGTTTGGGAGAGCTTCTTCTACGAGCCGCGCTACCGCCCCAGCTTCACGCAACAGCGCATGGTCGAGGCCGGCTGGCTCGGACGCAAGACAGGGCGTGGCTATTTCACGTATGATGAGAAAGGTCAGCCTGCCGCAAGCGCAGCGGCGAGCGTTGCGCCGGAGCTTGGCGACCGCATTGTGGAACGCGTCTTGGCCATGCTGATCAATGAAGCGGCCGATGCCCTTCACCTTGGGGTGGCCACCAAGGAGGACATCGACCTGGCCATGACCAAGGGCGTGAACTACCCAAAAGGGCTATTGGCTTGGGCCGACGAGAAAGGCGCGGCCCATTGGCTTGCCGTCCTCGAGACGTTGCAAGCCGAGTTCGGCGAGGATCGCTACCGTCCCTCTCCCCTTCTGCGGCGCATGGCCCGGAACGCACTGCGGTTCCACTAGGGCGAGATCATACCGTTTCCTACGATACGCGACTATTCCGGTGAATTAGTTTCCATGGAATCATTTCTATGCTTTTCTTTGCGCCACCAACCAACCTCCTTTCGACATCCCATGAAACTGACCGTACTGACCGCTGCCGCTGCAGCCGTGATCTTTGTGTCCTGCGGACCTTCTGCAGCTGAACAGGCCGCTGCACGTGAAAAAGCCGTTGCGGACAGCATTGCTGCCGCTGCTGGCAAGGAAATGAACTACACCGTGGATGCTGGCGCCAGCACTGTCCGTTGGGCAGGCAACGTGACCGGCGCAAAGGTTTACGGTCACTACGGGAACATCGGCCTGAACAATGGCACCTTCACCACCAAGGGTGGACAGCTGGTCTCCGGCGCCTTCGAAGTGAACATGAAGGGCATCACCCCGCTGGACAGCAATTACGCGCCTGATGGTTCCAAGGAAGGCACCAAGGCTGCCCTGATCGGTCACTTGGCAACGGGCGAGTTCTTCCAAGCCGACAGCTTCCCGACGGCCATCTTCAAGGTGACCAGTGTGGAAGGCAACATCGCCACCGGCGAGCTGACCGTGCGCGGTAAGACGAACACGGAGAAGGTCACGGACATCGTGATCACTGAGGAGAACGGCACCGCCAAGGCCACCGGCAAGTTGGTTTTCGACCGCCAGAAGTACGGTGTGTCCTGGAAGCACTTCATGAAGGACGCTGTGCTCGCTGACAACATTGAACTTGAGATCAACCTGAGCGGAACAGCCCAGTAAGAACTCGGGTGAAAGTGAGGAAGCGCTCGCCGAAAGGCGGGCGCTTCCTGCTTTACCCCCTCGTTCCTCCAAGGAAGGTGTTCAGCGGCCGCATGGCCAGGTAATGTTCCATGAGGACATCCGCCAGCCTGGGATCGGTGACCAGCTTCGCGGGATGGTGCGACGTCCAGTAGAACTGCTTGTTGTACAAGAGCGGCTCCTTTTCCGCTGCCGCCCTCAGCTCGACGGGCAGCACCTTGTTCCGCTCGCCTTGGATGGTGCCGAAGAGCTTCACGAAGGTCTTGTCCTCGCGAAGGGTCTTGAACTTCTTCAGGTTGCCGGCGATGTGCTCCCGTATCATGCGGAGGTCGTCCGGCTCCGGTTGGTAGCGACCACCGTAGATGGCCACATGCTCGGGCCCTAGTTCGAAGTAAATGCCAGGCGTACCATGGTCCTTGCGTCCACTGGGTGAAATGATCGCCGAGCTGTTCAGCTTGTAGGGTGTCTTGTCCTTGCTGAAACGGATGTCCCGGTTGATGCG
>JADZGG010000012.1 GCA_020854015.1 Flavobacteriales bacterium | reverse complement strand
CTCCGTGATCATCTCGGCGAGCTTCTTCTGGGTGAGCTGGAACTGGCCGATGGGCTTGCCGAACTGGATGCGTTGCTGGCTGTAGCGGAGCGCCGTGTCGTAGCACTCCATGGCCACGCCGAGCGTACCCCAGGCGATGCCGTAGCGGGCGCTGTCCAGGCAGCCGAGCGGAGCACCGAGACCGCTCTTGTTCGGGAGCAGGTTGGCCTTGGGCACCTTCACGTTGTCGAACACCAGTTCGCCGGTGGGGCTGGCGCGCAGCGAAAGTTTGCCGTGCGTGGTCGGTGTTGTGAAGCCTTCCATGCCGCGCTCCACGATCAGGCCATGGATGCGGCCCTCGGTGTTCTCGGCCTTGGCCCACACCACGGCGATGTCGGCCAGTGGGCTGTTGCTGATCCACATCTTGGCGCCGTTCAGCAGGTAGTGGTCGCCTTTGTCCTGGAAGGTGGTGACCATGCCACCGGGGTTGCTGCCATGGTCGGGCTCGGTAAGTCCGAAGCAACCGATCTTGGTGCCGGCCGCGAGCTGGGGGAGCCACTTCATCTTCTGCTCTTCGCTGCCGTACTTCCAGATCGGGTACATCACCAACGAGCCCTGCACGCTGCAAAGGGAACGCAAGCCGCTATCGCAGCGTTCGATCTCCTGCATGATCAGGCCGTAGCTGATCTGGTCCAGGCCCATGCCGCCGTATTCGGTGGGCACCATCGGTCCGAAGGCGCCGATCTCTGCGAGGCCGGGAATGATGTCGGGGCTGAAGAAGGACTTCTCGAAGCGCTCCTCGATGATGGGTTTCAGGTGCGTGCTGACGTGCTTGCGCGCGGTGTCGCGGATCAGCTTGTGCTCCTCCGTGAGCAGTTCGTCCACCAGGTAGTGGTCGTGTGCTTGGTAGAGGTCCGTGGCGGCCTTCTTCTGGGTGGTGGTCGTGCTCATTGGGGTGTGTTCCGAAGTTCCTGAAAAGCGGTGCAAAAGTAGGAATGTCACAAGGCTGCGTGGGTGGTGCAGGGGTCTACTTTTGCGGCGGTTGTCCACCATGGAAGGAACGCTCCGTATTCATGACCCGCTCAGCGCTGACTGGGTAACAGGCATCCTGCTGCTGGTGTTCGTGCTCTTGGCTTACACCAACGTGGCCTCGCCCAAGAAGTGGCGCCTTCTGTGGGGCTCCATGTTCACCTTGCGATTGGGCAAACAGGTGCTGCGCGAGGATGTGGACCCGCAGGACCGGACGTTGATCGGCCTGATCATGGCCGCCTTGGTGCTGCTGGCCCTGTTCGCCTATCAGGTGGCGGTGGTGAGCGGTGTCCCGAGCTCCGGACCATCGCTCTTCGGGCGGTCCCTCCTGTTCGTGTTCATCGTACTGATCGCTCATTTGCTGCTGTTGAACGTGGTGGGGGTGCTGTTCAGGTCCGATGGGGGCCTCATGGAGTACCTCTATACCATGTTGCTGATCACCATCGCGTTGGGGGTGCTGCTGCTGCCGGTGGTGCTGTTGGTCGCTTACCAACCGGGTCTGCGCTTCGTGCTCGTGCCTGCGGGAATGGTCATTGTGGCCTTGCTGGTGCTTTACCGCTGGTTCAGGGCGGTCCTGATCGGGGTGGGTGAGGGGGTGCCGCTGCGCCACGTTTTCCTTTACCTTTGCACCGCCGAAATCGTACCCGTGGCACTAGCGATACACTCGGCAACGAACTGATCCCTTGCTCATCATCTCTGCAGCCGAGCGGCCTTGAAGATCAAGACCCTCCTCGTTTCGCAACCGGAACCCACGGACGAGAAGAACCCCTACGTCGAGCTGGCGAAGAAGTTCGCGCTGAAGATCGATTTCAGGCCCTTCATCAAGATCGAGGCGGTGCCCGGACAGGAGTTCCGCCAGGAGCGTGTGAACATCCTGGACCACACGGCCGTGGTGCTTACCAGTCGCAATTCGGTGGACCACTTCTTCCGCATGTGCAAGGAACTGCGCCTCACGGTGCCGGAGTCCTTGAAGTACTTCTGCGTGAGCGAGAGCGTGGCCTATTACGTGCAGAAGTACATCGTGTACCGCAAGCGCAAGGTCTTCATCGGCAAGCAGAGCTTCGCCGATCTGATGGATGTGATCAAGAAGCACAAGGAGGAGACCTACCTGGTGCCCTGCAGCGACATTCAGAAGCAGGAGATCCCCGCTCTACTGGATAAGGCCGGTGTGAAGTACACCAACGCTGTGTTCTACCGTACGGTGGCCAGTGACCTCAGTGATATCAAGAACCTGGCTTACGACATGCTGGTGTTCTTCAGTCCGGGCGGTATCGAAAGCCTGAAGAAGAATTTCCCCAAGTTCAAGCAGAACGGCGTAGTGATCGCGGCGTTCGGTCCCACAACGGCGAAGGCCGTGCGCGAGGCCGGATTGGAGCTGAACATCGAAGCGCCGCTGCCCGAAGCTCCCAGCATGACCGGCGCAATCGAGCTGTACTTGAAGCGCGCCGCCAAGGAGGCGCGCAAGAAGTGATCCCCGACCCGCCCAACCGCGGGTCACTTGGTTCACCGTCCGATCCATCACTCACCCATGTCCGAGGCCCCGCGCGCTACCTTTCGCAAAGCGGAGCGCCTCTGCAGCCGCACAGTGATCAAGGACCTGCTGGCCACCGGACGGGCCGTGAACGAGGCGCCCTTCCGTTTGATCGGCAAAGTGATGACCCTCGAAAGCCCGGTACCCGCCCAGATCGCCTTTGCGGTTCCCAAGCGCTTTCTACCCAGAGCCGTGGACCGCAACCGTACCCGTCGCCGCATGCGCGAGGCGTTCCGCCTGAACAAGCAACGATGGCATGACACCTTGCATGCGGCCAACGTTCAGTGCGCATGGCTCGTCGTGTACCAAGGCCGGACCTGCCCGCCTTTTGAGCTCACCCAACAGAAAATATCCCGGTCCATCGACCGTTGGATCCTTGAGCATGTCCAAGCTGCTCGCTAAGCTCATGGTCGCGCTGGTGAAACTGTACCAGTACACCCTTTCACCTCTGCTTCCAGGTGTGTGCCGCTTCACGCCAAGCTGCAGCGAGTACGGTGTGCAGGCACTGCGGAAACATGGCCCTTGGCGCGGCGGCTGGCTCACCCTCAAGCGCTTCCTATCTTGTCACCCATGGGGCGGACACGGATACGACCCCGTCCCGTAAGGGCGAGGAACCTTTGCCCTCAAATCGATCGATCATGGCACGTATGAACCTTCGCTCCTGGAAGCTCTGGACCGTTACCGGCCTCATTTCGGCCGGCGGTGCGCTCGGCATCGCCGCTGGCGACAGCTTCTTCGAGATCAGCAAGAACCTGGAGATCTTCAATGAGCTCTACAAGGAGCTGAACATCTACTATGTCGATGACACCAAGCCGGGTGAGCTGATGAAGACGGGCATCGACGCCATGCTGGAGAGCCTGGACCCGTACACCGAGTACATCCCGGAAAGCCAGATGGAGGATTACCGCTTCATGACCACCGGACAGTACGGCGGCATCGGCGCGCTGATCAAGAAGAAGGGCAATACCATGCAGGTGAGCGAGCCATATGAAGGCTACCCTGCGATGAAGGCCGGGTTGCTCGCGGGTGACGAGCTCATCGAGGTGGATGGACGCAAGGTGGGCGGCATGGACACCGAAGAGGTCAGCAAGCTTCTGAAGGGCCAGGCCGGCACTGCGGTGAAGGTGCTGGCCCGACGTGATCAGGCTGAACCGAAGCTCTACACCCTTACACGCGAGGAGATCAAGATCCCCGATGTGCCCTACAAGGGTATGATCGACGCGACGAACAAGGTGGGTTATTTCAAGCTGAACAGCTTTACCCAGACCGCAGGACAGGAGGTTCGCACCGCGATCAAGGAGCTAAAGGACCAGGGTGCCGAGAAGATCATCTTCGATCTGCGCGGAAACGGAGGTGGCCTCTTGCGCGAAGCCGTCAACATCGTCAACTTCTTCGTGCCCAAGAACGAGCTCGTGGTGGAGACCAAAGGCAAGATCGCAGAGTGGGACAAGCCCTACAAGACCCTCAGCGAACCCCTTGATGCGACCATTCCTTTGGTGGTGCTCGTGGATGAAGGAAGTGCCAGCGCCAGCGAGATCGTGAGCGGTGCACTACAGGACCTGGACCGCGCCGTGATCATTGGGGAGCGTACCTACGGCAAGGGCCTCGTGCAGCAAACGCGTGACCTCTACTACAACAGCAAGTTGAAGGTGACCGTGGCCAAGTACTACATCCCCAGCGGTCGCTGCATCCAAAAGTTGGACTACTCACATCGTGACAGCATCGGCAAGGCCGTTGTGTTCGCCGACAGCACGCTCAAAGCCTTCAAGACCCGCAACGGTCGTCCCGTGTTCGATGGCCGTGGCATCCAGCCGGACGTCAAGGTGGAAGAACCCGAACTGCCCAAGGTGGTGGGTGGCCTCTACACGGCCGATATCTTCTACGACTATGCCAACCATTATCGCAGGACCCACGACAGCATCCCGCCTGCCGTCACCTTCACCATCACCGAAGCGATCTACCAGGATTTCCTTGCCTATACGAAGGATAAGCAGTACGACTACGATACGGAGAGCATGGAGAAGCTGAAAGAGCTGGTGGATGCCGCCAAGAAGGAGCGCTACTACGACCACTCCAAGACCGCGATCGATGCATTGGAGAAGGAGCTAGCGCCGGATCGCACCGAGGATCTCAAGCTGTTCCGCAAGGACATTGAAGAGGTGCTGAAGAACGAGATCGTGGCGCGCTACTACTTCCAGACCGGCCGTTACGTGGCTTCGTTGAACGACGACCCCTACGTGAAGAAGGCGCTTGAAGTGCTGAACAACGGCACGCTCAGCGGTATCCTCAGCGGCTCCATCAAGGGCCAATAACCGACAACGGTGCGCGTTACCGTCGGTGTGAACACCTCCCGTGACGTTTTTCAGTGGGTGCACCTGGGTGCCCTCGCCCTGGCCGTGGTCATGTTGCCGTGGTCCACGGCCTTCCTCAGCATGGCGCAGATGCTGCTCGCCGCCAACTGGCTGGTGGAAGGCCTTGTGCGGAAGGACCTTGCCGGACGCTTCAAGCGTGCGTTCACCTCCGGACCGGTGTTGGTCTTCCTTTCCTTTCTAGCCTTGAACGGGTTGGGACTGCTGTGGACCGAGGACATGGAATGGGGCCTCGACCTGTGCCGGATCCTGGCGCCTGTGCTGGTGTTCGGTGTCATCCTTGGTGGTTCACCACGTTTGCAGGCAGATGAACTGCGCATCATCCTTCTGCTTGGCGCTTGGAGCGTTGTGGCCAGCACCTTCGCCTGTGTCTTCCTCGCACCCCCCGATGCTGACTATCGGGCGCTCTCACACTTCATCAGCCACATCCGCCTGGCGCTTTTGCTTGCCTTCGCGGTGGTGGTGTTCGGGGTGTACTACGCGGAAGCTTCGATCATGTGGAAAGGGTTGTACATCACGGCGGCCATCTGGTCATGGAGCTTCATCGGTAAGCTCGGCAGCTTGCAGGCCAGTGCCATGCTCTTGATCATCCTTTCGGTGCTGGTGTGGCGTGAAGCCGCGCACTGGCGCATGCGCTGGCGGCTTGCTACGCGTGCAGCCCTGGTGCTGGTGCCGACCCTTGCATTGGGTTGGCTTGCGGTGGAGATCACTGCGCGTTACCGACTTCCTGATCAAACATTGGATGCGAAAGCGGAGGTCACGGCAGGTGGAGAGCGTTATGACCATGACCTCACCAATCCACAGACCGAGAACGGCCAGCATGTGTGGACCTATGTGGCCTGGGGCGAGCTCGCGCGCACATGGGAGCGTCGCAGCCAGACACCCTTCAATGCAGATGATCGTCGAGGCGATCCGCGTTATGGCACGCTTGCGCGATACCTTACTTCCAAGGGCCTGCGCAAGGACAGTGTTGCGGTGATGAGCTTGACGGATGCCGAGGTCGCAGCGATCGAAGAAGGCACAGCGACCATCCCTGGCCGAGGCTCACGGCTGCGGGCGCGTTTCGATGAGGTGATGATGGAATGGGAGCGCTACCGCGCCTACGGTGATGCGAACGGCCATTCGGTGACCATGCGCATGGAATTCCTGAAGGCCGGGTGGGCCATTGCGAAGGACCATTGGCTTGTTGGCGTCGGCACCGGTGACACGCGCCCGGCCTTTGCCAAACAATACGAGCGCATGCACAGCACCTTGCTTCCCGAATGGCGCTTGCGTGCGCATAACGAGTACCTCACGCTGTTCATCAGCTTCGGTGTGTTCGGTCTTTTCTGGTCGCTCTTCAGCTGGTGGTGGCCCGCATGGAAACTCGGTGCCTGGCGCGATCCGCTCTTCATCGCTTGGGCCATCTTGTTCCTCGGATCCTGCTTGACCGATGATACCGTGGAGACCCAGGCCGGAGCGACCTTCTTCGCCCTCTACTATGCCTTGCTGGTCTTCGCTGCCCCGAAGTGGAGGAACGCGGTCAACGAAGCTCCTCCAACAACGACAGCACACGACGTGGTTCGATCCGTGTGATGCAGTCGCAGGGCTCGCCAGAAGCACACGCCGGACAATTCTTGTCGTTGACCAAGGCGTGCGCGTCAGGTCCCAAAGGCGCCCAACGACCCGGGTGGATCGGTCTGCGCATGGAGAAAAGTCCGATGGCCCGAATGCCCAATGCTGCCGAGATGTGCAAGGGTCCGGTGCTGGCGGCCACTAGTGCATCGCAAGAGCCGATCAAGGCCATCAGTTCCGTGAGCGAGAGCCTTCCTCCGGCATCCACCACATGTGGAAGGTCCAACGGAAGCTCGCCGCGGTAGCGCTCGGCCTCAGCCGCTGTGCCGGTCACGATCACCTGCCATTGTTGCGGATCCAACGAGCGGATCACTGCCGCGTGGTTGTGCAGTCCCCAGCCCACGCCACTACCTAGCAAAGGATGCAGGATCACGCGCCTGCGATCGAAGCGGAGCAAGCTGGTCACGGATGCAGGAACTGCCGGGCGACGCAGTCCGGAGAGTGATGAGAGAACATCGGTAGTGGGTACATCGATCCCGAACGGTGCCAGCAACTTGATGTTCAATTGCGCTTCGTGCAGGTCGCTTTTCCGCCGGCTGAAAGAGACTCGTTCGTTGCAGGAGATCCAGTGCCACCAACGATGGCTGGTGCCGATGCGTTGCGGAATACCGGCTTGCCTTCCCCCAGTGGCGACGTCGCGGTGAGGGAAGACGTGCACCAGCGCATCAGCCTCGAACGCGCGCAACAGGTCGACAGGATCACCTGCTTGCAATTCCTCAAGGGTGACGATCGCATGCACATGGGTGCACTGCTCCCACAACGGTCGTGTGTATTGCTTCACCACGGCGACGATCCGCGTGTCCGGTGCAAGCCTCTTGATCAGGCCGGCCATGGGAAGTGTGACCACTGCATCACCAAGCGCATCCGGCCGCGAGAGGATGATCGTGCGCGGCAGGTTCATGATCGGTCGCGCTGAAGGTCGCGCAGCTTGGCGTACTTCAGGAACGTGGCGTGCGCGCTGACCATCGCGATCACGAAGCCGTGGTAGCCGTCCAGGAAGCCAAGGCGGAACACATAGTCACCAATGAACTTCACCAGAGGACTGAACAGGATGCGGAGCATGTTGCTGCGTTTGCCGCGTTCCAGGTTCGCCTTCGCCATGATGTCGGTGAAGTAGTTCACCTGCCGGATGTGATCGGCCAGGGTGTAGTAGCTGTAGTGCAGAAGGTCTCCTTGAAGATGCTCGATGCGTGCACCAGCGTTCAGCTCATACCTGTCGTGTGGATTCACGCCGGTCCAACGCCCCGAACGGCTGTCCCACAAGCGGAGTTTCACATCCGGGTACCAGCCCCCGTGCCGGATCCAGCTGCCGCAGTAGTTCGTCAGCCGGTTCATGGTGTAACCAGCGGCCTGGCCGCTTTTCGCTTGAAGCACGGCCTTCCGCAAGTTGTCATCCAGCGCTTCGTCCGCATCCAGCGACAGGACGAAGGGGTGGAGCGCATGCGTGATCGCCCGGTTCTTCTGCTCGATGTGACCGTCGAACGCATGCTGGACGAAACGTGCGTCGTGTTCACGCGCGATCGCTTCCGTCCGGTCCGTGCTGAATGAATCAAGGATCACGATGTCGTCGGCCACACCTTTCAAGGAAGCCAGACAGCGCCGGAGGTTGCGCTCTTCGTTGAAGGTGATGATGACGGCGGAAAGCGGACGCATGTTGGATGGCCAAGATAACCCCAATGGAAAAGACCGCCGTCCGCATCATCCGGAACGGCGGGCTTTTCTCGCTGTCCCGCTCAGTACAGGCCGTGGAACACGACGAACTTGCCGCGCTTCAGTTCCTCTCCGGCCCGCTTTACGCTGTAGACGTACATGCCTTCTTCCAGCCACGCCGTGGTGATGGTGGCACGACCCTGCTGCACGGCTTTCCGGGCCACCAAGCGGCCACTGTTGTCCAGCACATCGATCGATATCGCACCCTTTCCGTTCGGCGTGCCGATGTCGAAGAAGATGTCACGGTCCGCGGGATCAGGGAACACGGTGACCTGTACGCCGTTATCCAATTCCGTCACGCCCACAGTGCTGTTCAGCGTCACACAGTAGTCTTCAGTTTCTCCGTAGTCATAGCCGTCTTCGCAACCGTCCGTCGGAGAAGTGTTGTAACGCATCACCACGCGGAGACGCGTGCTTCCGGGTAGCGCGGTCGTGGGGACCGTAAGCTGGCCGATGGCAGGGGTCGTCATGGCCGAACCCGCATCGAACACCACTTCGCTTGCGCTGAACAGGCCGTCGTGGTCCTGATCGATGTAGGCGCGGAACCACTCGTTGTAGGGGAAGTTGTTGAAGCCAGGACTAAGGCTGATGGGATAGGACTGCCCGATCAGCAAGGTGGTGCTCTGTCCGGTGTAGTCGCCGTACCCGTCGTCCGAAACGGTCGTGTTGTTCAAGGTGCCGACGGTCACGTTCGCGATCCATTCGGTGCTCGCATCGTCCGAAGCGCTCGGGCAATAGGTGTTGTCCACGCAGTCTCCGCATCCGGTCGTGGTGAACGTCGTGGTGGCGCTCCAGCCACTGGGGTTGCCGTTGCAACTGCTGCCCATTTCCAGGTCGTAGGTGGTGCAACTGTCCAAGCCGTTGATCACCGTGCTGGTGCCCGTAAGGCCGCTCAGGGTGGTCCATGCGCTGGTGCCGGTGATCCGGTAACGCAGCTCATAGGTTCCTGCGACAAGCACAGTGCTCCAAGTTGCGGTGGCGTTGACAGCATCGCTGACGGTCACAGAGACATTCATCGGAGCCGTGCAGCAACCCTCGCTTGTCCAGGTGAACAACGGTGAGAATCCGCTGCTGCTGGTGTCGCACAAGGCTTCCACTTGGAACTCATATGCGGTGCAGTTCGAAAGGCCGCTGATCGAAAGGCTGTTGTTGATGATGTTGGGCACCGTGGTCCAGGTGCCGCCACCCACCGGACGGTACTGCACATTGAACATCGGGTTGCCGACCGCGCTCCAACTGAGCGTGCTTTCCCCTAAGGCCAAGCTGGTGGCGGTCAGGTTGTACGGGTTCGGACAGGTGCCGCAGTTGTTCATGATCCACTGCACACTGTTCGCCGCATTGATGCGACCCCCGGTGACCGTGTTGCCAGGCAGGTTGCCGACCTGCTCGACACCGTTGAAGAGTGCCTGACGAACGTATAAGGCACCTGCTTGGGGGTCGCCCTGCATCAAGGCCGCGAAGCTGGGGCAGGGGCTGCTGCAGATCAGCCCTATGACCCCTGCGGTGAGCGGGCTGGCGAAGCTGGTGCCGCTGGTGCTCGTGTAGCCGCCGCCGATCTCGGTCGTATACACGTTGTCTCCTGGAGCGCCCACATCGATGGTGGTGGCACCGTAGCCGCTAAAAGTGCGCACATCGCTGGTGTTCGTGGCCGTGACGCTGATCATGAAGTCGCTGCTGCACGCGGTGGGCATATCACCGACAGCATCAATGTCCACGTTGTTATTCGCTGTGGCACCGCAGTTCAGCACGCCTTCCGTACCGAGGGTATCGTAAAGGGCACACCACAACGGATAGTCCGCGGGGTCGGCATTGTCGATGCCCCAGCTGGCGTTGGTGGCCACTACAAAGGCCCCTTTGCCACCACCCGTCTGGTTGTATAAGCGGCGCATCACCAACGGATAGGTGTATGATTCGATGACCTGTGCTTCACCCACTCCTTGGCGGGTCACCACCATCATTTTCACATCCCAGTTGGCACCTGCTACGCCTTGGGCATTGTTCCCTTTCGCACCGATCATGCCGGCCACTTCGGTGCCGTGGCTGCCACCGTACACGTTGTCGTTGTCGTTCTGCGGGTTCCATCCTTCGAAGTCGTCCACATAGCCGTTCGCATCGTCGTCGAGGCTGTTGTTCGGGACCTCCTGGAAATTGTACCACGCGTTGCCGATCAGGTCTGGGTGGGGGAGGTCCGCATTCTCGATGATGCACACCACGATGGTATCACCCGTCGCCGTCAAGCCTCCGGTGGTGATATCCCAGGCAGCTTCGCTGTCGATGTTCTGGTGGTGCCACTGTGTGCCGTACTCCGTGTCGTTGGGCACTGCGCGGTCCTTCACAACATGGTTGTTCTGCGCGAACTGCACGGCGCGATGGCCCTTCACGGCGCGCAGCATCACCTCCTGTGGCAACGAGGTGTTCGCATAATGAAGTTGCCAGATGCGCATCGGTGCGCTCAACTCTTTCACCACACGCAACTCGGTTGTCTGGCCGTTTAAGGTGGCGAGGTCAGTGGAGATCGCAGCGGCTGAAGCGCCTGGCTTCAGCATCACGAGAATGTCGCCGGGGATGACCGCTTGTTGGGCAGAAGTGGCAGCGCCAAGGCCGAGAACGGCCAGGAACGAAAGGAAGAGGTGTTTCATCAGATGGCTTGGGCTACGAAGGTAGGCAGGACAGCCCCCTGGGTCATGCTGGAACCATGTCCCTGATCTCAGCGGGATCACGCCTCATCTTGGAAAGCCAGTTCCTGCCTTACCGGTCAGAGAAGACGATCCGCACCGTGCGGGGCGAAGCGTTCGGATCCACGACCCGCAGCAAGTAAGAGCCGGTCGCAAGATCATTGCGGAATAGCGTGAGGCCATCCGGGTTGGCCTGCCAAGTTGCGCGGTATGCACGACCATTCAAGTCCGAAAGTTCCACCCCATTGTTGTTCGCCTTCATCGAGCAACCGGTGACCATGACGCGGTCGGAAGCGGGTATAGGGAAAGCGCTGAGCCCAGGCGTCCCATCAACTTCGGCCGCTCCCAAGCTGGAGCAATTTGCGCCGGGACACCAGTTCACATTGGAACCTACGAAGCCTGAGTTGAAGTCCAAGTAGGGTGGACCGGCGTTGAAGTTGCTGATATCGCAGATATCCGGTGAATCGGTTATCGCCCCGTAGTTGTAGGACATGCCTTGGATGCAGAGGTCGCCGTAACCCTTGATGGTGCCGATGTTGGAGAGGTTCCCGTTGCAGTACACCTGCCCCGTCTGGCCAAGGTCCAATGCACCATAGCTGTATATCCGCAACCACTGGCGAGCGTTCATCATGCCGTTCGAGATGAGGGTCGAACCGACGAAAAGGGAATCCACATCCAAGTATGCTCCGATCCTGTTGTCGAGGGTGTCGAATACGACCATCGAAGAGCTTGCTCGGATCGTGCCGCTGTTGTCCACATTCCCATCCGCGCCGATCTGCTCAAAGACCAGGCTCCCGATGTTCGTCGTGTAGGCGGTCCACATGAAGTTCCCTGCGCAGTTTCCTGGATTGATGAAACGGCTGGACAAGCCGATGGACACCGTGTCGGTTGCTTGGACCTCACCTGTGTTCAGCGAACTGTCGGCATGGAGGTAGATGTTGTCGCCGTTCAGAAGGCCTGCGTTGCTCATGTAGTTCGCGCTGTCACCGAGCGTCAGGCGGTCGGCAGAGAGGTTGCCTTCGTTCCATAGGTCGCCGGTGAACGTGAGCGTGCCGCTCACGCTCAAGCCTCCGGCAGCCTCGATGCGCAGGAGCAGATTGGACCAACTCGCGTCGCCGACATGCGTTAGTGTGGTAGTGATCACCAGTGTGTCACAGATCAGCGGCGAGCAACCACAATCCCAAACGGAAGGAGCGGTGAATGATCCGTCGGCTACTGAGGTGCATGTGCTCGCCG
>JADZGG010000011.1 GCA_020854015.1 Flavobacteriales bacterium | reverse complement strand
GAGCATTCAGGTGAACGAGTTCGGTCAGTATGGGTTCACGGTCGTGGATGAGTACGGTTGTGAATGGGCCTCAGTGGCCAGCCTTGCCGCCGACCCGAACGACTTCACAGTGATCGTACCGAACGTCTTCAGTCCGAACGGAGATGGAGATAACGACCGCTTCTTCCCGCAGACCGGCGGGCCGCAGGATGTGGAAGTAACGATCTACAACCGCTGGGGCATGGAGATGTTCACCAGTCCGAACCTGAGCCGCCTGTGGGATGGCAAGCACGAAGGCAAGTCGGTCCCGGACGGCACCTATTTCTACATCGTGAAGTACCGCGCCGCTTGCGATGCTGCGAAGACCACGGACGTGGGGCACGTGACCTTGTTGCGTTGATCCCTTTTGGGTTGGGATCATTGGGGAGGCTCGCCAGTGGCGGGCCTTCTCTGATTAAGGAACGATCAAGGGTGAAGTGCCACTCAGCCCAAGTGCGCCTTCAGGAACTGCGCCGTATGCGTGCGCTGATCCGCGACGAGCTGCTCCGGCGTGCCTTCGAACAGCAGCTGGCCGCCACCATCCCCACCTTCGAGGCCGAGGTCGATCAGGTGGTCCGCACAGGCGATCACTTCCAGGTTGTGCTCGATCACCAGCACGCTATGGCCGTTCTCGATCAGGTCGTTGAAGGCTTTCAGCAGCTTGGCGATGTCGTGGAAGTGCAGACCCGTGGTCGGCTCATCGAAGATGAAGAGCGTGGGTTTCTGCTCCTGACCCTTGGTGAGGAAGGAGGATAACTTGATGCGCTGCGCTTCACCACCGCTGAGGGTGCTGCTGCTCTGTCCCAGCTTCACATAGCCCAGGCCGGTGCTCTGCAAGGGGAGGAGCTTGTCCACCACGCGCTTGCAGGCGTTGTGCTTGTCCATGTTCGCCTGAAAGAAGGCGAGGGCGTCGTCCACGGTCATGTCGAGCACTTCGGCCACATCTCGCCCCGCGAACTTCACGTCGAGGATCTCTTCTTTGAAGCGCTTGCCGTGGCAGGCATCGCAGCGCAGGCTGATGTCCGCCATGAATTGCATCTCGATGTGCACTTCGCCTTCGCCTTGGCACACTTCGCAACGTCCACCGTCCACGTTGAAGGAGAAGAAGGCCGGCTTGTAGCCGCGCACTTTCGCTATCTCTTGTTCGGTGAACAACTGCCGGATCTCGTCCCAGGCCTTCACATAGGTCACCGGATTGCTGCGGCTGCTGCGCCCGATCGGGTTCTGGTCCACCAGTTCCACGGCTTGGATGCGGTGGATGTCACCTTCGATGTTCTTGTGCTCGCCGGGACGTTCGCTGAAGCCTTCCAGCTCGCGGCGCAGCGCAGGGTGGAGGATGCGCTTCACCAAGGTGGTCTTTCCGCTGCCGCTCACGCCCGTCACCACGGTGAGCATGTGCAGCGGGAAAGCGACGTCGATGTTCTTGAGGTTGTTCTCCCGGGCACCGCGCACGATGATGCGATCCTTTACCACCCGCCGACGGGCCGGGCGGGCGATGCGTTCGCGACCGGTGAGGTAGCGGGCTGTAAGACCATCGCTGTTCATCAGCTCGGTGTCGGTGCCGCTGAACACCACTTGACCACCATGCGATCCGGCCAGCGGCCCCATGTCGATGATGTGGTCGGCGGCGCGCATCACCTCTTCGTCGTGCTCCACCACGATCACGGTGTTGCCGAGGTCGCGCAGCTGCTTCAGCACTTCAATAAGCCGCTGGGTATCCCGTGGATGCAGGCCGATGCTGGGCTCGTCGAGGATGTACATGCTGCCCACCAGGCTGCTGCCGAGGCTCGTGGCCAGGTCGATGCGTTGGGTCTCGCCGCCGCTCAGGGTGTTGCTGCGGCGATCAAGGGTGAGGTAGCCCACGCCCACTTCCACCAGGTAACGCAGGCGGTTGCGGATCTCCTTCAGCAGCCGTGCAGCCACGCGGAGGTCCTCTTCGTTCAGCTCGAGCGTTGCGAAGAAGGTCTGGCATTCGGTGATGGGCAGGTGCACCAGTTCACTGATGGTGCGCCCGGCGATCTTCACATGGTTGGTGGCCTCACGCAGGCGGGAGCCCTGGCAGGTGGGGCAGGTGGTCTTACCACGATAGCGGCTTCCGAGCACCCGGTACTGGATCTTGTAGCTCTTCTCTTCCACATATTGGAAGAAGCGGTCGATCCCACGGATGCCCTTGCCACCTTTCCACAACAGCTCGCGTTCGGCATCGCTAAGGTCCCGGTAGGCCCTGTGGATGGGGAAGTCACGAGCAGCCGTGTCCCGGATGAAGTCGTTCTTCCACTCACTCAGCTTGTCGCCGCGCCAGGGGGCCACGCAATCTTCGTAGACGCTGAGGCTCTTGTCAGGTATCACGAGCTCAGCATCGATGCCGATCACGCTGCCGTAGCCTTCGCAGACCTGGCACGCACCCAAGGGGTCGTTGAAGCTGAAGAGGTTCGGGCTGGGCTGCTCGAAGGTGATGCCGTCCAGTTCGAAACGATCGCTGAAGGTGAGCTGGCGGGGCTGGCCCTTGTCATCCTCACCCAACAGAATGCACTCGCCTTGTCCTTCGAAGTAGGCCGTCTCCGCACTGTCTGCAGCACGGCTGGCCACCTCGTCGCTACCGGGTTCAACGGTGAGCCGATCCAGCACCAGATGCCAAGGACCTTTCGCCAGCTTCTTCGCGAGCAGCAGGTCCTCGATCCGTTGTACTTCCTTGCCGTCGTGCACGCGGGCGAAGCCTTGTTGCTGAAGCACATCCAGGTGTTCGCGGATGGTGCGGTCCTTGGGCAGGTGGATGGGGCAGAGGAGGAGCACAATGCTGCCGACCGGGAAACTGTCCACGGCCTGCACCACGTCCTCGATGGTGTTGCGCTTCACCTCCTGGCCACTCACAGGGCTGTAGGTACGTCCTGCGCGGGCGAAGAGCAGTTTCAGGTGGTCGTATACCTCGGTGCTGGTGCCGACCGTGCTGCGCGGGTTGCTGGTGAGCACCTTCTGTTCGATTGCGATGGCCGGGCTGATGCCGGTGATGCGGTCCACGTCAGGCTTTTCCAAGCGGCCCATGAACTGACGGGCATAGCTGCTCAGGCTCTCCACATAGCGCCGCTGCCCTTCCGCATAGAGGGTGTCGAAGGCCAGGGAGCTCTTGCCGCTACCACTGAGGCCGGTCACTACCACCAGTTTGCCGCGGGGGATGTCGACATCGATGTTCTTGAGGTTGTGAACGCGTGCGCCCTGCACACGGATGAAGCCGCTAGCGGCCGGGCGCACCTCACCTTTCCGGTCGTTGGCCGGGGGAACAGGCTTCT
>JADZGG010000010.1 GCA_020854015.1 Flavobacteriales bacterium | reverse complement strand
TGAGCGGGTTGAAACTGAGGTCCACGCTCTCCGCCGTGCTCAGGTGCGGCACGTGCTGGATGGCATTGTGGCTCAGGTTAACATAGAAGTTGTAGTTGGAACCATGGAGCTGCGATAGGTCCGTGATCTGGTTCCAACTGGCGTCCAGATAGGTGAGGTTGTTCCACCCATAGGGCACGGCCGTGAACTGGTTGTGGCTGACGGTCAGGCTTTGGATATAGGGCAGGTAATAGTTCGCTCCGAAACCGCTCAACTGATTATAGCTAAGGTCCACATTGGTCACTGCAGGGTTCGAGGGCCAGTTGACCGAAGTGATCTGATTGTGGTGCGCTGTGACGTACAACAATTGGTCGGCGTTCGAGAGGTCCAGCGTGGTTATGTTGTTGTAGGCAACGCTCAACATGGTAAGCATGTAGGGTGCCGTGAACGTGCCAGTGATGCCGCAGTTGTATGCGATCATGTGATGCAATGAGGCCGGCCCCATCCAAGTAGTGATCGGGTTGTTGCTCACATCCATGAACGTGGCGTTGCTGAACGCTTCCATCCCCATGAGGTTGGTCACGTTGCCCGATCCGCTGATGTTCAAGTTGGTTGCAGCCTGCACACCTGGATGCATCTCATCGATCGAGGTCCCCACGATGGCCCCAGGGAAGTTGTTGTTGACCCAGGTCCGCAGGTTGGCATCGGGCATGGGGGTCAAGGCCTTCACCTGCAAGGTCGTGGACAGGCTAAGGCAAAGGACAGCTATGCAAGATGTACGCATGGCATCGAAATTAGGAACAAGACGGGTGCATGTCGTCTAGGCTGCCTGATCGGATCCGGGTGCAGACCCTACCTTTCCCTGACCACATTCGCCATGCGCCTCTTCCTACCCTTGACACTGCTAGTGCCCCTTGGCACCTTAGCCCAGCCCGTCACCAACATCACCGTGACCAATGCCACAGCAGAGCAAGTGCTGAAGGGTCAATACACACCCTCCGACTTCGCCGCCACGCAGGTGATCGACGACCACGAGGTGATACTCTGCGAGATGCGTTGGGGCGTTAACCCGGACAGCCTGAAGAGCTACCTGATGCAGCTGGAGGCTTTCCACACCCGACACAGCTACAGTGACACGCTCAGTGCGACCACGGGCATTGGTGCTGCACGGCGCTGGGCGCTCGGCAAGTTCCAGCAGTTCAGTGCCGTGAACGAGGATCGCCTGCTGCCCACCTACCTGAAGTTCGACTGGCCCAACGGATCCTGCGGCGATGCCTTAGGCTGGAAGAACGTGCTGGGCGTGCTCCCCGGTAGCGACATTGCCGACCATCAGCTCATCATCATCGAAGCGCACCTGGACAGTCGCTGCTCCGGTGATTGTGACACGGCCTGTGCGGCACCCGGCATGGAGGACAATGGTAGCGGCGCGGCCTTGGTGCTGGAACTGGCCCGGGTGATGAGCCGCTACAGCTTCAGGCACACCATCATGTTCATGCTCACCACCGGCGAGGAACAGGGGCTGGTGGGCGCGGAGGCCATGGCCGAATGGTGCGACGTCAACGGCATCGCCATCAAAGGGGTGCAGAACAACGACATCGTGGGTGGCGTGCTCTGCGGCCAGACCAGCAGCGCACCCAGCTGCGAAGCGCCGGGCAGTGTGGACAGCCTTCAGGTAAGGCTCTTCAGCAACGGCAGTACCAGCCAGGTGCATCGCGGATACGCGCGCGGCCTCAAGCTCTTCTACCAGGAGAAATTGCAATCGCAGATGGCGGTGCCGATGGCCATCAGCATCATTCCGCAGGAGGATCGTGACGGACGCGGTGGCGACCACATCCCTTTCCGCACCCGGGGCTACCGCAACGTTCGCTTCACCAGCGCCAACGAGCACGGTGACGCCAGCGTGGACAGTGTCTGGTACACCGACCACCAGCACACCAGCAGCGATGTGCTCGGCGTGGACACCGATGGCGATCAGGTGGTGGACAGCTTCTTCGTGGACTTCAACTACCTGCAACGGAACGCGCTGATCAACGGTATGGGCGCCACCCTGCTCGCGCTCGGCCCACAGCCACCCACGTTCACGGTGCTCGATGAACCCACGGGCCTTCGCGTGCTGATCACGGGCGGCTTCAATACGGCCTACCGCATCGGTGTGCGGCCCAGCGGGGCGGACCCCGAATTCGAAGCCGTGTACCACACCACGGACACCAGTTTCTCGGTACCCGGTCTGGAGGCAGGCACCACCTACTACATCAGTGCCGCTGCCGTGAACGCGCAAGGCATCACCAGTCCGTTCAGCCGCGAATACGGTAAGAGCAATGATGCGGACACGCCACCTGGGCCTATCGATCCGCTTCCCTATGGACTTGACTGTTGGGGTATCGGCATCCCGGACGCGCAGCTGCAACGCACGGACGCCCTACTGTCCGCTCATCCCAACCCAACGTCAGGTCTCACGACGTTCACCATCGAAGTGCCCAACCCGCAAGGCCGTCACGAGGCCTACCTCGAGATCTTCGATGCACAAGGTCGCGCCGTGGATCGTGTGCCCTTTCGACTAGTTCCCGGGGCGAACACGGTGGCTTACATGCCCCGCCATGGTTCGGGGAAATACATGGCCCGCTTGATGATCGATGGTCGCATGCTGGGCAGCGAACAGGTCGTGGTCGTTCACGAGTGAACGAAAACTCGCTCACTCCGCTCCCCCCACACACAGCACGAACTCCCCCTTCGGCTCCTTGCCGTTGAAGTGAGCCAGCACTTCGGTGAGGGTGCCGCGCACGTGCTCCTCGAAGAGCTTGCTGATCTCGCGGCTGGCGCAGGCCGGTCGTTCAGGACCGAACACAGCGATGAAGTCATTCAAGGTGCGCAGCACACGGTGCGGGCTTTCGTAGAAGATCATGGTGCGCGGTTCGGTACGCAACTCGTTGAGGCGGGTCTGGCGGCCCTTCTTCACCGGAAGAAAACCTTCGAACACGAACCGATCGCAAGGCAGTGCACTTGCCACCAGCGCTGGCACGAAGGCCGTGGGACCGGGCAGGCATTCCACCGGGACACCGGCGCGGACAGCAGCACGCACCAAAAGGAATCCGGGGTCGCTGATGGCGGGAGTGCCCGCATCGCTTGCTAGGGCCAGCACATCCCCTCGCTGCATGCGCTCCACCAGCTGCTCCACCATGCGATGCTCGTTGTGCGTGTGGAAGCTCACCAGCGGTTTGCTGATGCCATAGTGTTGCAGCAGTCTACCAGTGACCCGCGTGTCCTCGGCCACTACGGCATCGCATTCGCGCAGCAGGCGTTGGGCCCGAAGGGTGATGTCCTCCAGGTTGCCGATCGGCGTGGGAATGAGGATGAGCTTACCGGGCATATGCGAATGTCGAAATGAAGGAATGTGCAAATGTGCACCATCGGCGTTCTAACGCACCCGACATTCAAGCGAGCCTGCGAGCGGTGTTATCTGTGGCATCTCATCGCGCGCAAACATCGGAAGGGCGATTCATCTGCGTACTCTGCGACATCTGCGGTCCACCTATGGCGCGCGTAAAAGCGGAGCCGTGACCCACGTTCACTTCAACCCACCGATCAGCTCGATCAGGTCCAACGCCAGGTCCCCGAACTCGGTAAGCGGCAAGGTCTCGGGCTTGTCGTTCACGTCGTGGTAGGCGCTGATGCCGCCCATGGTGTAGATGAAGATGCCGGGAATGCCACGCTTGGTGAACGAACAATGGTCGCTGTTGCAGGCCGGTCCACGAGGTTTCACTTGAGCAAGGCGTTGACCTTTGGCGTTGATGGCCACCAGCTGGTCGAAGGTCGCCTTCTGCTCAACGGCGTTCACCACGGTGATGCCCTCCTCCCCGGTGCCGTTCAGATCCAGGTTCACCACCTGCTTGATGGTGCTGAGGTCCATCGGGCGATCCACAACGAACCATTCGCTGCCCACCAGACCC
>JADZGG010000009.1 GCA_020854015.1 Flavobacteriales bacterium | reverse complement strand
TCCCTCCTCCTCCTCCGAAGATCTTGATGTGCCCTGCGCCCTTCTCCTTCAGCAGGTCGTGCATGTACTTGAAGTACTCGGTGTGCCCGCCCTGGTAGCTCGTCATCGCGATGGCGTGGGCATCCTCCTGGATCGCGGTGTTCACCACGTCCTCCACGCTGCGGTCGTGCCCCAAGTGGATCACCTCGGCGCCGGTGCTCTGGATGATCCGCCGCATGATGTTGATGGCGGCATCGTGGCCATCGAACAGGCTGGCGGCCGTGACGACACGGATCTTGTGTTTCGGCTGGTATGGAGGTGCTTGGACGTAGGCGGTGGACATGGCTATGGTAACGGGCTGGTGCCCGGGATAGGGGCGAAGTTACCGGTGGGGCGCGGACCTCACTCGACCTCGGTCAAGGCTACATGGAAGTCGATGACCAAGCACACGATGCCCCCGTGTTCGTTCACGCCCCAATAGGAGGGGTAGACCCCGTCGCCATACCCGGAACTGAACATGGTCAGGTTCAGGTCGGGGCGGTCCGGAAAGGCATAATTGATCCAATCGCCATCGCGCGTTCCAGGCTCGGCGGTCTTGGCGAACTCGGCCGCGAAATGGTCGTCGTAGATGTTACCATCGGGTCTCTCCTGGTAGAAGCGGTCGATCCAAGCGAGGTAGTGCGCGGCCACTTCCTCGTCCATAAAGCCACCCAGTCCGGCGTCCACCGGGAAGCCGAAGTAGGCACCTGGCTCTTCGAGCACGGCCAGTTCGTCGCCTGGCCTCAGGGCCATTTCGTAGTGCACTGCGGGCTCCTTGGAGATGGTCAGCGTGGCGATGGCGATCCGCGCACCGAACTCGCCCTCGTCCACGTAGTGCAGCCTGACCGGGTAGCGGCCGGGCGGCACCGAGCGCACGAAGGCCGGTGTTCCGGGGACCACCAACGGATCGCACACCACAATGCGACCGGTAGGCAGGTTCACTGTGCCGATGGACACGTGCGTCACCGCCTTGCCCTCGACCGCATCGGCCCCGATGATGCGGCCATAGTCCGCTTCGGACAATCCGGAATGGGTGTAGGGCGGTTTGGCCGCAGCTGCCGGCTTGCGCTTAAAAAGGTCGCGGAGGCCCATGGTGCGTGGAAAGCGACAAGGTAGGGTGTGGTGCCGATCCCATGGTCATCGCACCGCGCTCTGGCGAGGTTACCGAACCGCGCCCAACTTCACCGCATACCGGCCGAGCAATTCCCAAACCTGCTTGTGGTGCTCCCAACCCTCCATGTCCGTGTTCGCGATCATGTACCGTCCGAGTCCGGTCTCGCGCTCCACGAAGAACATGGAGAAGAGCCCCGGATCGCCGCCCGTATGGCCGAAGTGCACCACCGAGTCGAAGCCGATGGTAATGCCCATGTTGTGCTCGTCGGTGAACGGGCCTGTGGCGCGATCAACGAAGTTGGAGTCGGCCAGTTGCTCGCGGAAGTACTCGGTGTAGCTCGCCTTGCTCAGGATCGTGCCTTCGCCACGGTAGCCCCGCACCAGTTCGGCCATGTACTTCCCGAAATCGCTGCTGCTCGTGACCATGCCGCCGTCGGGGTAGGTGGCGCAGTAATAGCGCGGAAAGGCTTCGGTGCGGGTCCGGTACAAGCACGAGATGGCGGTAGCTGCCAAGTTCTCTCCATGCCACGTGGATGAGCGCATCTCCAGCGGGTCAAGGATGTACCGCTTCGTGAACGCATCGAACGGCATGCCGGTCGCCTTTTCCACCACCAAGGCCGCGAGCGTGGCCCCGATGTTGGAGTAGTCGAAGCGTTCTCCGGGCTTCAGGTCCGCGAAAGCACTGTCGCTGTACCAAGGGCCATCCGGCGATAGGTAGCGTCGCAGGAACTCCTCCATGGATACAGCGGTGGTGGGAGCACTGAAGCGGCATTCCCCGATGTCAAGCGCAAGGTTCTGTGCCAGGTTCGCCGTGTCGCGCAGGATCCACGAGCGGAACAAGTAGTTCTCTTTATCGAGGAGGGTGGAGGTGTGTGTGACCAAGTGCCGCACCGTGATCGGCAACTGGGGATGGTGCGGGTTCACAACGGGGAAGGGCAGGAACTTGGACACGGGATCATCCAGCTTCAGCTTGCCGAGCTCTTGTGCCTTCAGCACGGCGAGGCCGATGAAGGTCTTCGAGATCGAGGCAATGGGCTGCACCGTGCGTTCCGTGTAGGGAATGCCCTTCGACATATCGGCCATACCGAAGCCGTTCGTGTAAAGCACGCCCTGTGGGCCCACGACCGCTACCCCGAAGCCATTGAAGTCGGCGGTCTTGCTCAGGAACACGAGTGAATCGGTCAACTCCTGCACCAGGGCATCGTTCTCGTTGGGCTTGGTGGCTGTGTTGCACGAAACGAACGTTAGGATGACGAATGCGATCAGGACTTTTCGGAAAGGCATCATTGTTCCAAGGTAGGGTGTGGCCGGCTCTGAGGAGATCCGTGGAAGAGCCGGGCAGCATCCAAGGGAGCTCTTGCGTCTTTCGGGTACATTCACACAACATGCGGAAAACACTACTCCTCCTGACGCTGTTTGCCAACTGCGTACAAGGGCAGAGCTGGTGTGCGCCGGGCGCGGAATGGCTCTTCAATTTCTATTCGCTTCAAGCCAACGGTGTCCGCCGTGCCTGGTATAGCGGGGATACCGTGGTGGGTGGCCTTCCGTGCCAGCGGATCAACCAATTGGTCCAGGCCTGTGAGCCCATCTTCCCTTTCGGCACCCCCTTCAGCTTCCAGGACATGCCGATCATCACCCACGGGCAAGGCGACCTGATCGAACTCTGGGATGAAGCCTCCCAGACCTTTGATACGTTGGCGTGGTACGGCGCTGCACCGGGCGATCACTGGGACGTGCCGCATTTCCCGGCGCCTGCCCGTTTTGATGTGTTGGATACCGGGACCGCTGTGGTGGCCGGGTTGCCGCTGCGTTACGTGGTGGTGGAGGAGCCGGTTGTGATGGGTGTGGTGGATACGCTGTGGGAACGCATCGGCTTTGGTTACTACTACCTGCGCCCCATGGAGACCTTGCTTGTCGACTTCACGACGACCGGCATGGTCTGCTACACGGACGACTCGCTCGGACAGATCGATGGCCGGTATCCATGGCATCCGTGCGACTTCACGCTGGCCGTGAACGAGAACGAAGCGCTCAACGTGGGTGCTTTCCCGAATCCAGGCACCGATCAGTTCACCCTGTCCCTGCCGAACGGTGCACATGCCATTGAGCTCTTCGATGCTGCGGGGCGTTGCGTGCTTGTTCAACGCACCAACGAGCTTCGGCCGATGGTGGACACGCGCCAGTTGGCGCCGGGCCTCTTTCTGGTAAGCGTGAGGAATGGAGACGGAGAGCGGAGCGTGGTGCGGTGGGTGAAGGAGTGAAGAACGCGGTCAGGGGACGTACTGATCCGCACCCAATTCCGTTAGCTTCACCTGACCGATCCCACCGCACATGAAAACCATCACACGTGTATTGGCCGTGTTGGCCGTGGCCCCGCTCTTCGCATTCACAGGCAACAAGCCGGATGCACCGGATCTGCCCAAGGCCTTCCGCGATAAGTTCGCCAGCGTGCCTGCGGGTGTCTTGAAGACCGACGCCGATGAAGTGCAGGTTAGCGGATTCATGATCTCCGGCACCGAGGTGAGCAATGGCGACTACATGGCTTTCGTGGATGCGTTGCGCGCAAGCGGCGATGAAGCTGCACTGAAGGTCGCGATGCCGGACCCGAAACAATGGGCACTGGTCGGAGCCGGCGTAGAACCCTATGAAACGCATTATCACACCCATCCGGCCTACACCAACTATCCGGTGGTGAACGTGAGCCGGGAAGGTGCCTTGGCGTATTGCCAATGGTTGCAGAACGAACTGAACAAGGAGGCCGGGGCAGCGAAGTACGAAGTGCGGTTGCCCTCCCGCACCGAATGGTGGTACGCCGCCAATGGTGGGCATCACAAAGCCACATATGCATGGGGTGGTCCGGCACTCCGCAATGTGAAAGGTTGCACGCTTGCTAACTACCGGCAAGTGGGCGACGAGAATGTACGCCGTGATCCGGTGAGCGGCAATGTGTTGGTAGTGGTGGAACACCCGGTGAACCTGATGGGTGTCGCTGGTTCTTATTCGGACAACGCGGCCATCACCGCGCCCGTGCACGCTTACTCGCCGAACGACTTCGGCCTGTACAACATGAACGGCAACGTGGCCGAGATGCTCGCCGAGCCCGGCCAAGCCGCGGGAGGCAGCTGGCGCAGCCCCGGTTACGATGTGCGCAACGAAAGCTTGATGGCCTTCAATGGCCCGTCGCCCGAGGTGGGCTTCCGGGTGGTGGTGGTCGTGCACTGAACAGCGCATCGCGATCGACATGCGTCGGTCAGGGTCCTGATCCTGTCCATTGGCCCAACGGACCGATGTTGCGCCTCCGAAGTGTGCGCTGTGCGCAGGCTCGTCCCTTTCTGCGGACCTACGCCTGCGCCAATGTCTTGATGTCCTTCACCTCCAAGGTCCGCATGGGGTAGCCTTTCAGCACGCTGTTGATCATGGCCAGTCCCATCTCCTTCATGGTGGAGCCGAGGCGCGGCATCAGCAGGGCCACGATGGGGACCAGCATCCGTTGCCAGGTCTTCGGGCGGTGTTGACCCGGGCTTGGCTTCATGAACCCTGGCCTGAAGTTGTAGCTCTGCTTGAAGCCGAGGCGGCCGATCTCGTTCTCCGTGCGCCCCTTCACCCGCGCCCACATCACGCGGCCCTGTTCGCTGCCATCGGTGGCCGCGCCGGAAACGTAGTTGAACTGCATGCCCGGTGAGGCGGCCAGCACCGCTTTCGCGAAGGCGATCGTGGTGTCGTAGGTGGCACGCGTGTAATCGGCCTCGTTCATGCCCACGGAGCTGGTGCCCGCGCAGAAGAAGCAGGCGTCGTAGCCGCGCAGTTGGTCCTTGACGGTCTCCATGGAGAAGAAGTCCTTCACCAGTAGCTCCTTCACCTTCGGGTGTACCACGCCGCACGCCTTGCGACCCACGACGAGCACCGCATCGATGGACGGGTGCGCCAGGCACTCCAACAATACGCCTTCCCCCACATAGCCCGTGGCCCCGGTGAGGATGATCTTCTTTCCCATGCTTTCCACACCGAAGCCAAAAGGGCGAAGGCGAGCGGCCAAGGTACCGTTCCCGGCATCGGCGCCGCCCGGCGCGTCAGAATGCGCGCGCCTTTCCTCGCTTCATCCGTATGTTGGCCCACCTTTCCGGACGAAGGCATCGAGCTATCCACACCGCTTCTCGGGTCCAACAACCAACGTAACGCACCCATGTTCGAACAGTTCCTGCGCACCCGCCTTGTTCTTCTGCTTTTGCTGATCACAAGCGCCAGCTTCGCCCAGTCCGGTGCGATCACGGTGCGCTTCATCGGCAACTGCGGGCTGTACATGACCGATGGCGCGCTCGATGTCTATGTGGACTTCCCGTACAAGTCCGGAGCGTTCGGCTACATGCAGTACCCGGCTTCAGAGATCGACAGCATCAAGGCGAACGCCACGCACATCTTCACCCACCGTCACCCCGATCACTACAGGAAGAAGTTGGTGAAGAAGCTCTCAGGCACCGTGCTCGGGCCATGGAAAGTGAAGAAGAAGCGACGCGC
>JADZGG010000008.1 GCA_020854015.1 Flavobacteriales bacterium | reverse complement strand
GGTCGGTAGGCGTGCGCGTGCCCACGATGGCCACAGAGCGTTCCACGTCCAAGGAGGCGTTGCCCTTGGCGAAAAGCAGCACGGGTGCATCCTCACAGGGCTTCAACCGCGCAGGGTACTCAGGGTCGAGGTAGAAAAGCATGCGCAGGTTGTTCTTGCGCACGTAGGCGAGCTCCTTTTCGGCGGCACGCAGCACGGTGGTATCCAGAATGGCGTTGGCTAGCGTAGGGCCGATGCCGGGCACCTTCTCCAACGACAAGCGCACCTTCTTATCCGTGAAGAGGGGATCCACGCCGCCACAGTAGGCCACCAGGTTGCGTGCGTTCACCGGCCCGATGCCTTTGAGCATGCTGAGCGCGATGCGGTGGATGAGCTGCTGGTCGGTGAGGGTCACGCGTTCGGGCGTTTCGCTACTTTTCGCGTCAAGCCTTCCGGCCCAATATAGAAGCCGCATGAGAACATTGATCGCAGCGATCGGCTGCTTGTGGATGGTAGAGGTGGCGGCACAGGAGGCCACGCTGCATGGGGTGGTGACCGATGAAAGGAGCGGGGAAAAGCTCTTTGGCGCGAGCGTGCGACTGGGCGACGGCAAAGGCGTGATGACCGACGAGAACGGTGCATACCGGATCACGTTACCCGCAGGCACCTACAACGCGGAGTTCGGCCTGGTGGGCTACCGTTCACTCCCGGTGCAGGTGGTGCTCGCCGCAGGGGAGGACCGCACGCTCGACGTGAAGCTGGGTGAAGGCAACACCGAGCTGGACGCCATGGTGGTGAGCGCAGGCAAGTTCGAGCAGCGGGTGGGGGAGGTGACCCAGTCCATCAGTGTGCTGCGGCCGGAGCTGGTGCGCAACAAGAACACGCAGAGCCTGGAGACCGTGATGGACCAGGTACCGGGCGTGGTGGTGGTGGACAACGACCCGCAGATCCGATCAGGCAGTGGCTTCAGTTATGGCGCTGGCAGCCGCGTAATGATGCTTGTGGACGACCTGCCCATCCTGAGCGGCGACATCGGTAGGCCGAGCTGGACCTTTCTGCCGATCGAGAACCTGGAGCAGGTGGAAGTGATCAAGGGCGCGAGCAGTGTGCTTTACGGCAGCGCGGCGCTCAGCGGCGTCATCAACGTGCGTACCGCCTACCCACGCGCCGAGCCGCGCACGCGGGTGAACGTGTTCGGGGGCGTGTACGACACACCGGGCCACAAGCCCGCGAAATGGTGGGGTGCCAATCCGCCGCTGTTCACCGGGGCCAACTTCTTCCACAGCCAGCAGTTCGGCAACTTCGACCTTGTTCTGGGCGGCAACGCCTTCAGTGATCAAGGCTATGTGGGCCCCGAGCGCCTGCCCGCCGACACCCTCGCAGTTGACCCCAACCGCATAGGTCCGGGTGGCTACGAGAACCGTACGCGCTTCAACGTGGGTACGCGTTGGCGAAACAAGAAGGTGAAGGGGTTGAGCTACGGCATCAACGCCAACGCGATGAAAAGCCACAGCACCAGCGTCTTCATCTGGGATGACCTGAACGAAGGTCTGTACCGACCGGAGCCCGGCACCGTGACGCGGACCGTGGGGACCCAATACTATGTGGACCCCTACGTGGTCTACCACAGCGAACGCGGCACGCGCCACAGCCTGAAGGCCCGGTACTACGATCAACAGTTCGACAACGACAATGACCAGAGCAACGGCAGCCACCTGATCTATGGTGAGTACCAGGTGCAACAGAAAGCGGAAGTGTGGGGTCCCTTGGTGGTGACCGCTGGGCTGGTGGGTCAACGCACCGTGAGCAGCGCGGCCCTCTATACCGGCGATCCGGATGGCGACGGGAAGAACGAGGCCACCAATGCCGCGGCCTACCTGCAGGCGGATAAGAAGCTGTTGAAGGAGAAATTGATGTTGAGCGCCGGGTTGCGCTACGAGAACTTCACGGTGAACGACGAGGACCAGAGCGCGCCGGTGTTCCGCGCCGGGGCCAACTACCACCTCTTCCAGGCCACCTACCTGCGCGCCAGCTATGGGCAGGGCTTTCGTTTCCCCACCATCGGCGAGCGCTACATCCGGACCAGCGTGGGCAAGCTGAACATCTACCCCAACCCCGATCTGAAACCTGAACGCAGTTGGAACGTGGAGGGTGGCATCAAGCAGGGATTCAAGCTGGGCAAGTTCATGGGCTTCGTGGATGCCGTGGTGTTCCAGCAGGAATTCACGGACTACATCGAGTTCACCTTCGGGCAATGGGGCAACCCGTTGGATGTCCAGAATTTCCTCGGCCTCGGCTTCCGCAGTGCGAACACGGGCGGCGCGCGCGTAACGGGCTACGAGCTTGAACTGGCCGGCAAGGGCACCTTCGGCAGCACCATGGTCACCGTGATGATGGGCTATACCCATACGTTGCCGGTGAGCACCACGCCCGATGAGGTGTACGCGAAACCCACCTATCCGGGCGCAGTGTGGCCGCCCGCCACGTACACCAACACGAGCTACGATCCCACGGACAACATCCTGAAGTTCCGCGTGCAGAACCTCTTCCGCGCTGACGTGCAAGCGGAGCACAAGCGCTTCGCGCCAGGCTTGAGCGTGCGGTACAACAGCCACGTCCGGAACATCGACAAGGCCTTTGTGGATCTGGACGAGTCCCCGCCCTACCTGCTGCCCACCGGCGCAGGCGAATGGATGCGCACACACACCACCGGCGATTGGATCATCGATGCCCGCTTGGGTTACAACCTCTCTGATCAGGTGCGCATCGCGTTCATCGTGAACAACGTCACCAACCTGGTCTATGCCATCCGCCCCATGTCCATCGAGGCACCGCGAAGTATGCAGGCCATGCTGACCTACACCCTTTGAACGTCCCCCGCATGCGCATCCTCGGAGTCATTCCTTCCCGCTACGCCAGTACCCGCCTGCCCGGCAAGCCGCTCGTGGACATCGGTGGCAAAAGCATGGTGCAACGCGTGGTGGAGCAGGCCTTGCAATGCGCGCGGCTTGATGCGGTGGTGGTGGCCACGGATGATGAGCGCGTGGCGGAGCACATGCGCAGCTTCGGCGGTGAAGTGGTGATGACCTCGGCGGACCATCCCAGTGGCACGGACCGCTGCTACGAGGCATTGGAGAAGCTGGGCCGCGATCGTTTCGATGCCGTGGTGAACATCCAGGGTGACGAACCCTTCATTGTGCCGGCGCAGATCGACGAGCTCTGTTCCTGCCTGGTGCAACCGGGCGTCCGAATTGCCACGCTGGCCCAGGTGGTCACCGACGACCGCGACCTGGACGATCCGGGCGAAGTGCTCATCACCACGGATGTGCACCAGAACGCGCTTTACTTCAGCCGGGCCGCGATCCCCTTTTTACGCGACGGTGGCAACGGCCCCAGACATGCGCGGTTCCGCTTCTTGAAACATGTGGGCCTCTATGCTTACACGGCCGATGCATTGGCGTCGATCGTACGATTGGCACCCTCCTCGTTGGAGAAGGCCGAAGCCCTGGAGCAGCTGCGGTGGCTGGAGAACGGACTGCCCGTTCGCATCGGCCTCACCGATCATCCTTCGTTCTGCGTGGACACCCCGGCGGACCTGGAGGAAGCCCGGAAGCGCGTGCAGTAGCCCTTGGCTGGATCCCTCCGCTGTATTTTGGCACCCTGATCATGGTCCTCGAACGCACCATCCACGACCTTCTGTACGGCCACGATTGCGTGATCGTACCGGGCTTTGGTGGCTTCCTGACCCACTACCGCAACGCACGCCTCGACCTGCGCCAGCGGATGATCAGTCCCCCCGGCAAGGACCTGAGCTTCAACCGGAACCTGGTGCGCAACGACGGCCTGCTGGCCGACCGCGTGGCCCACTTGGACGGTCTTGGTCTCGCGCAAGCGAACAGCTCCATCGAGGCCATCGTGCAAGCTTGGCGCCAGCGGCTGGATGTGGAGGGTCGCCTGGAACTGGTCCAACTCGGCACCTTCTTCCTGGACGCGGAACGGAATCTGCAGTTCGAACCGGACCGCCATGTGAACCACCTGAAGGACGCCTACGGCCTTCGCCCTGTTGCAGCAGTGCCCCTGATCAAGCCGGTGGTCGTGCCCGCGCCCAAGGTGCTTGAACTGCCTCCGTTGCCTGCGGAAGAGGTCCGGGAGGAGCGGCGCTCCAACGTGCTTTGGGCCGCAGCGGCCTTCACCGCGTTGCTGTTCGCGGCAGGTACTTGGGTGATGGTGGGCCGCACGGGCGAGCAGGCACAATGGAGCGGATTGAACGTCTTGGGCCCGCAAGAGGATGTTGCCTACGTACCCCGGACCGAACAGCTGGTGGTGCTCGAAACCGCTGATCCGGAAGCCTTCGTGGTGCCTGATACGGGTTACGGCGTGCAAGCCTTCCCGGTCGCTGGCGACGGTTCACCTGAGGTGGTGGTCGACCTGGGACCTGCACCCGTGGTGGCGGAGAGCACAGCCGTGGCTGTTCGCACGGAGGTGATGCACTACCATGTGATCGTTGGCTGCTTCAGCATGAAAGAGAATGCCGACCACTACATCGCAGAGCTCGCTTCGAAAGGCTTCAGCCCAGTGCTCGTGGACCGCAAGGGAGGCCTGTACCGCGTCGCCCTCGGCAGCTATCCCCAGAAGGGCATGGCGCTGGAGGCTTTGAGCGCTGCCCGACAGCAGCAGGCCCCCGAGGCCTGGCTCCTGGTCAAGTAGGACCTTTCACATCGATCCGCATAGCGCACAACTACCTTTGGTGCATCCCGTGGAAACCACTCGCCTCATCGAACTGCCCACCTGCACGCTCACCTTCATGGAGGGAGATGTGGTGCATGCCCATTTCAAGGACGGCATGGTCGGGACCGTGGACGCCTTGCGGGAAATGTTCAACGCCATCTCCGCTGAACGGAACGGCCGCAAAGCCTTGCTGATGGTGAGCTTCGGAGAGAAAGCCAGCCTGACCAATGAGGCCCGCGCTTACGCCAGCGGTGAGGAGAGCTCCGAGCATTTTGCGGCCGATGCCATCATCGTGCGCGACTTCGGCCACCAGATGTCGGCCAACGCTTTCGTGCGGGTGAACAAGCCCCGCCGGCCGATCCAGCTTTTTCCTGACCGCGATACGGCCATGGCATGGCTCTTGGAACAGCGGCACCTGATCAACTGACCATGAACATGCTTCGTACCCTTTCCACCGCCATCGCTGCGGGTGTCTTTCTGTTCGCCAACGCGCAGGCCGTGCTGGAGCCGCCCATGCGCACCATCAAGGGCGACAAGCTGGAGGTGACCTGCCTGGCTTTGGCCCCCAAGGGAGACCGTGTGCTCGTGGGCACCAGCAAAGGTGCCTACCTCTGCGAACTGGAGACGGGCAAGAAGCTGCTCACCTTCCCCTTCAACGAGGACGAGAGCACAACAGTGTACCACGTGGCCTTCAACGACAATGGCGAGTACGTGGTATTGATCGGCTTCACCGGCAAGCGTGCGGTGTTCGACGTGAAGAACGGCAAGCAGGACAAGGACCTGATGAACCACCGTTGGATCCCCGATCCGCGTGCGCTCAAAGCGCTCGGTCTGGTGATGGGCAACTCACCGTTCGACCGCTTCTACCAACAGGCAGAGGCCACGCACAACGGTATCCGCGCCAAGGCGGAGAAGAACGGTGCCGTGATCTTCACAGATGCGAGCGGGGCTGAAGTGCAGCGTCTCTCCTACGCTGAGAACAAGGACCAGCATCACCGAGCGCCGTGTGTCTTCACGGACACGCAGTTCGTCACTGGCACGGACGATGGCCGCGTGATCTTCTACGACCTGCGTTGACCCTCAAGCGCCTGCAACGCTTCGTCGATGTGGGCCTGTGCGCGGAAACGGTCGCGCACCACATGCAGAATGTTGCCCTCGCGGTCGATCACGAAGGTGACCCTTCCTTTCAGTAGCCCTAGCAGGCCAGTAACGCCGTAAGCTATGCGGACCACTCCGCCCGGGTCGCTCAACAGCGGATAGGGCAGGTCCCATTGCGCGGCGAAGCGTTCGTGTGATGCCGCATCGTCATCGCTGATCCCGATCACGACCGCGTTCCGCTCTAGGAACTCCGCGTGGCGATCCCGGAAGGCACAGGCCTCGCGGGTGCAGACCAACGTGTTGTCCTTCGGGTAGAAGAAGATCACCACGTTCTTGACGCCACGGAAAGCGCCCAAGCGGAACGGCTCCCCGTTGGTTCCGGAAAGGGTGAACTCAGGCGCGCGGTCCCCCGGCTTGAGCATCGGTCCGTTGGCGTTTCCGCCGGTATTGGTTGATGCCCAGCGCGATCACGCCGCCCAGCACGAGCAGGCCGATCACGCCATAGTACCATTGCAATTGCTTGATGCTCACCAGGAACACCACAGTAAAAAGAACAAGCGTGGGACCCTCGTTCCAGAGGCGAAGGCGGAAGGAGCTCCACTGGAGCAGGTTGCGTTGAATGCGCAGGAAGACCGAATGCGTGATGCCGTGGTAGGCGAGCAACAGCGCTACCAGACCGAGCTTCGCGTGCATCCACGGTTGCTTGAGCAGGCCCGGGTTCAGCCACAGCAACCACAGACCGAAGAGCGTCATGAGCACCACGGAAGGCCAAGTGATGAAGTACCAGAGCCGCCGCTCCATCAAGCCGAACTGATCCACGAGCACGGTGCGGTCCGGTTCCCGTTTGCCGAGCGCTTCCTGGTGGTAGATGAAGAGCCGCACGATGTAGAAGGTGCCCGCGAAGAAGGTCACCATGAAGATGATGTGCAGCGCCTTGATGATCGGATAGAGCGATCCTTCCATGCCGGATCCGCCGAAGCTGGTGCTCGGACGGGGCCGTAAGGTAGCCACCTACCTTCGCGCACCATTCCCATGATCATGACCTCCCGCCCCATTGCCGATAGCTACGCCGAGACCACGCATCTGGTGCTTCCCAACGACACCAACACGCTCGGCAACCTCATGGGCGGCCAGTTGCTGAAGTGGTTGGACATCGCCTGTGCGATCAGCGCGCACCGGCACTGCAAGCGCGTGGTGGTCACCGTGGCCGTGAACCACGTGAGCTTCGACCGGCCGATCAAGTTGGGCGACTTCGTCACCATCCGCAGCCATGTGAGCCGGGCCTTCAGCTCCAGCATGGAAGTGTGGGCCGATGTGTGGGTGGAGGACCAGCAGACGGGTGAGAAGATCCCTTGCAACAACGCCATCTACACCTTCGTGGCCGTTGACAATACCGGTCGTCCGTTGAAGGTGGCGGAAGCGGTCCCGGGCAACGAACTGGAGCAGAAACGTTACGACGGTGCTTTGCGTCGCCGCCAGTTGCGCCTGATCCTCGGAGGCAAGATGAAGGCTGAAGAGGCGACCGAGCTGAAGGCGCTGTTCGAATAGTCGACTACAACCCTTCTTCCAGCGTGGCCGCGTCGAAAAGGTCGCCTGTGGCCGTGTCCATGCCGCGGAGGCCGAGCTCGCGCAGCACCGCCGCGACACTGGCCGCGCTCTGGTCACCACCGTGCACGTGCACCACGATATAGCGCACAAGGTTCTCATCCTCCATGTGCAGCTGCATGCTCAGATCGATCCCCGGTGACTTCACGAAGAGCCAGTCCAGGTCCTGCTGCTCGGCCATGGGCAACACAGCGCGGATCCGGTTCAACAGGTCCTCGCGTTCACCGATGGGCTTCGGCATGAAGTCTTCCGGGATCTCGTTCGCCGTGCGAACGTTCGGAAGGTCTTGGATGAAGATGTCCCAGCTCATGGTCTTCCTTGGCTGTTGTTCACACGAGAAGCGATCTGTCCAAGATCCTGCTTCTCCATGCAGTTGAAGTGGCCCTTGGGGCACTTATCGTGGCCGATCTTGGAGCAGGGGCGGCAGTCGAGGCCGGCCACCTCAGCGATCATGGCGCGCTCAGGATGCTGCGGTTGGTAGGGACCCATGCCGAAGGCGGGCACGGTGTTGCCCCACACGCTCACCACGGGTCGGTTGAAGGCGCAGGCCACGTGCATGGCCCCGCTGTCATGCGCGATCACACTGCGTGCCTGGCGGATCAGTGAAGCGGAACCAAGTAGGTCATATTTGCCCGTGGTGTCGAGTACGCGCGCACCGACCGCATCGGCGATGCTACGCGCCACCGCCTGGTCATCCGGTCCGCCGATCAATACGATGGGCCCTTCGATGCGTTGTGCCAGCTCGATCAGCTTGAATGGCGGCAGTCGCTTGGTGGCGTGCGCCGCGCCGATCGCCAGGGCTACGTAACCACTGCGGTGCGTGTCCGGCAGCGTGTTGAGGTCCACTTCGCGGTCCTTCGGAATACAGAGTTCCAGACCCTTGTTGTCGTTGGTGACCCCGAGGTGCTTCACTGTGTCCATGTAACGGTCCACGATGTGGATGCGCGGCAGGCGGTCCATGCGCAGGTTCACCAGCAGCCACTTCTCAATGTTGAGCTTCGCGAAGCTTGTGGTAGGGACACCCAACACCCGCTTGATCCGGGCCGTGCGCAGGTTGTGGTGCAGGTCCACGATGTGGTCGAAGCCTTCGGCCTTCAGTGATCGGGCGAGGGCGCCGATGTCCTCATCCAACGCATGCACCTTGTCCACGTAAGGCGAATGGGCCACAAGGTCCGCGAAGGCGCGTTTGGTGGCCACATGCACTTCCGCGCCCTTCACCTGTAGTTTCAGGCAGCGCAGCACCGGGCTGGTGAGCACGATGTCTCCGATGGAACTGAAACGCAGAACAAGGATCTTCATGGAATGGCCCGAAGGCGGCGCCAAAGGTAGGATCCACGGCGGCGTGCACTCATGCGGTGATCTCACAGCAGGCCATGGGCACATGAGCTCATGCTTACATGGGCGCATGCCCTTCCTCCCGTTACTTCGCACCGATGTTCAGCGACACCCATTGCCACCTCTACCACAAGCAGTTCGACGGCGACCGCGAGGCCATGCTCCAGCGCGCGTTGGAAGCGGGTGTTACCAAGCTCTACCTGCCGAACATCGACGATGAGAGCATCGAGGGCATGCACGCCCTGGCGGAGGCGCACCCGGACCGATGCTTCCCGATGATGGGCCTTCACCCGTGCAGCGTGGGCGAGGATAATGCCGCCGCCATGGCCGAAGTGGAGCGCCTGCTGGGCAACGGAGGTTATTGCGCGGTAGGTGAGATCGGCATCGACCTGTATTGGGACAAGACCTTCCTGAAGCAGCAGCAGGACGTGTTCCGGCAGCATGTACGCTGGGCGAAGGAACTGCGCCTGCCGATCGTGATCCACTGCCGCGAGAGCTTCCAGGAAACGCTGGCCATCGTGGAAGAAGAAAAGGACGAGCACCTGCGCGGCATCTTCCATTGCTTCAACGGGGATGTGGCGATCGGTCGCCGGATCCTGGCACTGGACGGTTTCCTGCTCGGCATCGGTGGTGTGATCACCTATCCGAAGAGCGGACTGGCACAGACCATGGCCGAGCTGGGGGCGGAACGCTGTGTGCTGGAAACGGACGCACCCTACCTGGCCCCGGTACCGCATCGCGGCAAGCGCAACGAGAGCAGCTACATCCCGCTGGTGGCCGCCGAGCTGGCCAAGGCCGCAGGACGCAGCATTGACGACATCGCGCAGATCACAACAACCAACGCAACAACGCTCTTCGGCCGATGAGCCAACGATCCGTCCTGATCATCTATACCGGCGGCACCATCGGCATGCTCGCCGATCCGCGCACCGGTGCCCTGCGCGCCATGGACCTTTCGCACCTGGAAGAGCAGGTGCCCGAACTGGAACGCATGGGTGTCCGCCTGGGTTCCGTGGCCTTCGAGAAGCCCATCGACAGCAGCGACATGCGCCCCACGGACTGGCTGCGCATCGCCCGCATTATCGGTGACCACTACGACGCGTACGACGGTTTCGTGGTGCTGCACGGCAGCGACACCATGGCCTACACCGCCAGCGCGCTGAGCTTCCTGCTGGAAGGCTTGGCCAAGCCCGTGATCCTCACCGGATCGCAGTTGCCCATCGGCACCATCCGCACCGACGCGAAGGAGAACCTGATCACGGCCATCGAGATCGCCGCGGCATACGAAGGCGACCGCCCCGTAGTGCCCGAGGTGGCCGTGTACTTCGAGTACAGCCTGTACCGCGGCAACCGCACGGTGAAGGTGCACGCCGAGCGCTTCGAGGCCTTCCGCAGCCCCAACTGGCCGCGCCTGGCCGAGGCCGGGGTACGCATCAAGTACGACCGGGCTTCCATCCTTCCCCAACGCACCGGCCCTCTGAAGGTGCATCAGCAGGTCGATGATCGGGTGGGTGTGATCCGCCTCTTTCCCGGCATTCGGCCAGATTGGGTGCGCCACGCCCTTTCCATGCCCGAGCTGAAGGCCGTGGTGCTCACCACCTTCGGCAGCGGCAATGGCCCCACGGACGAGGCCTTCCTTGAGGCTGTGCGCGATGCCGCCGAGCGCGGCGTGATCCTCGTGAACGCCACCCAATGCGTTGGGGGCCGCGTGGAGCAAGGCCGTTACCAGACCAGCCGCGCATTCGTGGACATGGGCATGATCTCGGCCCACGACATGACGGTGGAGGCCGCCGTCACCAAGCTCATGTTCCTCTTGGGGCAAGGCCTCAGCGACGGCCTCGTACGGGAGCGTTTCGAGCGCTCGATCTGCGGGGAAGTGAGCGGGAACTGAACAGGCTTTATCCGAACGAAGAAGCCACCCTTTCGGGGCGGCTTTCAACTTGGCGGAGAGAGAGGGATGGCGCGAGGCGCGCTTTCCCGGAAGGGGAGGCTTCGATCAGCCCCGAGCCGCAGCGCGGCTCGGCTCGTTGTTTCCGGACGCGATCGCGAGCAAGCTCGCACGCGTCCAGCAACAACAAGCCCCGCTTTCGCGGGGCTGATCGGCGGAGAGAGAGGGATTCGAACCCCCGTTACCCTTTCGGGTAAACACACTTTCCAGGCGTGCGCCTTCAACCACTCGGCCATCTCTCCAGATGGGGCGCGAAAATAGGGAATGGCGGCGGCTCTGGAGCCCACCCCAGCCGCTTCCCCTACTTTTGCGGCGCATGCCGCGCATCGGCCCCATCCAACTCCCTGAGTTCCCGCTGCTCCTGGCCCCCATGGAGGACGTGAGCGATCCGCCCTTCCGTGCGCTTTGTAAGAAGCACGGGGCCGACCTGATGTATACCGAGTTCATCAGCAGCGAGGGCCT
>JADZGG010000007.1 GCA_020854015.1 Flavobacteriales bacterium | reverse complement strand
CTGATCGATGCACTGGGGCTCGATCTCTACTACAGCCTGCGTGACGACTACTGGACCTTCCTCCGCTACCCATTGGTGGGTGGCACACCGACCTATCTGGTGGCACTGTTGCATGTCCTGTTGGCAGGCTTCGCCCTGTTCGTGTTGAAGGCGCTGTTCATTCGGGTCCGCGGGCTGGTGCAATGGCTGCGCCAAGGCATCGACCGTTCAATGTTGCTGAAGAATGTGAGCGCCACGCGCTTCTACCTGCTTGCGATCTTTCTGGCCTTGGGCGTATTCCTGCCGTTGAGCGGAGCCACGATCTACCAGCACTACCTTATCTGCGCCTTTCCCTTCCCGTTCATCTTCCTGGCGAAGCTTCTGCAAGCACGACCGCGCATACTGCTCGGACTCGCCATCACTCAACTTGCATTGACGGCCAGCTTCATGCTGTACATCCACTTCGTCGGAGCAACGGTGGAAAGCGACTACGGGGTCGCTTATGGTGTTCAACAGGTCGCGAAGCAGTGATCCAACGTGGTCACCTCGCGATCGTGTAGGGTTCGATCCGGCCCACGGCCATTTGCATGCCGTTGACCGACTGCCGCCAGATGATGTTCCGTGCGTCCACAAAGAACTCCTGGTCCTCCCAGCTCAAGGCGAACACGAAAGCACCATCGACAAGCCGGGTACAGGCGCCGAATTCAATGGGCTCCGCATGATCGTTGAACCAGACCAGACAGCCTGCTGCATCCACGTAGTAGGTGTTGTCATCGCCCGCGAAGCGTACCACGTATTGGAAAGCGACATCCACCTTGAAGGGAATGGCATCGCGATGTTCGGTCATTCGTTCGGCCTCTTCCCAGCCTTGTTGGATCGCCGCTGATCGTGCATGCTTGGGCGGATGGTCGCGCGTGCCGTGCACGTTGCCCGCGACAGTGATGGCCGCGAGGCTTTCTTGCAACGAGGCACCCATGTGGAAGAGGATGAAACCTGAATAACGGTCACAGGCCAGTTCGTCCCCAGGGTGCAGGTCCTCCGGGTCCAACGTATGGCCCAACAGGTGGTGGGCGATCTCATGCGCCAGAATGCTCACTGCGGACCAGTCCGTGCGGGAGGAATCGATGATGCCGGCGATGAAGGTCGGGTTGTAGGCAATGATCCGTTCGCGCCCCTTGATGTAGGCGTTCGCGTTCTTCACCGTGGGATCCTCGCGCACCGTGAACGTGGGCAGCAAGCCTGAATGTTGGACGATGCGGTGAACGGCATCCTTCGCTGCCGCCTCGCTCATACGCGTGGGCTGGGCGTCAGCGCTGAAGGGGTACGCGAGAATGAGCGCGGTCACCAACGAGCGCATGGGAGACGATTGATGGAGGAAAGGTAGCAAGGTGTCGATCGGCGATCGCCCCCCACAAGCGAATGGCCAGGTACGATCGCTGTCGTACCTGGCCATTCCTCTGAATGTTGGATCAGCGTGCGACGACGAAGCGCTGGCTCCTGCCTTCCCGATCTCGAAGCAGGTAGATCCCGTTCGCCAGACCGCTCACGTCCACGGTCGTACTGGGGCGGGTGTAGGTAATGGCGCGTTCGATCGACCCGTCCACTGCAAGTACCTGCATTGACCCTTGGGCGAAGTCACCCCGTACGGTGATATCGTCCTTTGCCGGGTTCGGGAACAGGAGCAGGTCTTCGTTCGTTGTGCGCTCCTCCACACCAACCGTACCTGCGCAGAGGTAGCCAGCGATGGCATTGTCCTGCGGAGATCCGTTCGGTCGGTCGTAAGTGGTGCCGTCGAGCGTGATGTTGGCATCGTGCGCTCCACCAAGCACGAAACAATCAGGTCCGATGGCCGTGACATCCTTGGTATCGAACGTGAGCACGCTCGAAAGGGCGGTCAAGCTGGCATCGTACTTGACGAGGTAGGGGTCATTGAACGCGAAATCGCCGAACGCATAGAGGGTACCGGCGTCGCCACCGATCACTTTCTTGATCTTGTAGGCCCCAGGGGAAGCACAGCTGAGCACGGCCCCGGTGGATCCATCCAGGTTGTAGATATAGCCGTTGGGGAAGGTGGTGTAGTCCGTTCCGCCGAGGGTCACCGTTCCGAAGAGGGCGTAGAACGTGGCCCAAACGTTACCCGAACCATCCAAGCTGATGCGGAAGGATTCGCAGAAGGTCGGCTTCACCAAGGGCGTGCTCCAAAGGGTGTTCAACGCGTTGTCGTACTTGGTGATCTTGTTGCCCCATTGGGCGATCACATTGTTGCTCGCGTCAACAGCGAGGTTGTGGTAGCCCACGTTCTGCAGATCTCCACCACCGGTGGCACTTGCCACCGAGTTCCCATTGGCCGGGTCCAGCTTTTCGATGGTCGCATCACCGTAGTTGATGAACGGGTTCCCATTACCATCCACCGCGATCGCGTTCACGCCACCTGCGAAGTCCTTCACCCAGAGCAATGTGCCTGAGGCGGAGTACTTGGCCACATAGCCCGCGCTGCCCACGGGAAGTGTGGTGCCGTCAAAAGTGGCCATTTCAACCGCGAAGACCCAGCCACAATTGTAGACGTTTCCATTGCCATCCACGGCTACGGACATGCCCTTGTGGTTACCGTTCAGGTCCGCGGAGCCGGAGACTTTGCTCCACAATTCGGTTCCCTGCGCGTCGAACTTCGCGAGAAAGATGGCCCCGGTACCTTGGGGGTGTGCCGTACCCCCGAAGTCCAGCGCATCGGAACGCCAGCCTGTAATGATCATGTTGCCATCCGCGTCCGCGGCCACGCCGTTCACCACACTGATAGTGGCGCCGGTGGTGTTGTGGACAACGCTTTGGTGTGTGGGGGTCTGGGCCTGGCCTGAAGGGCCGTTCAAGGCCAAGGCGACAATCAAGGAGAGAGAGGAGAATGCGCGCATGCTGTGAGTGTTTGGCGCAAAGCTTTGGAAGTCCGGCTGACCGGGAAATACGGTGAACACCGTATTCAGTGGCGGAACGCTCAAGCCTCCTTCGGCGGAGCATCCTCCCTTCGGCGGCTACCGCTGTACAGCTCGTAACGCATGAAGCGGCAATCAAGGGCCCCATTGAACAGCTGCAGCCTGGGCTTCGGAGTGAGCTTGATGTGCTTGGCGGCCTCCAGGTTCGAGGTGAGCACCCAGGCAGTGTATCCGGACCACTTCTTCTTCAGCGTGTCACCGATCATCTTGTAGAAGGCATTGATATCCTCCTCCTGATCCATGCGTTCACCATAGGGCGGGTTCATGATCAGCACGCCTCCACCCTCGGGCGCTTCCAGATCCTCGAAGGCCACGTTCCGGATGGTGATCCGATCGGCAACGTCGGCATTGTGCATGTTGGCGATCGCCTTGCGCACCACGTTGGGTGAGATCTCGCCGCCCAGGATCAAAGGCCCACCAGGGACCACCTTGGCCATGGCTTCCTGTTGCACCTGTGCCCAGAGCTCCGGGTCGAAGTCCTTCCAACG
>JADZGG010000006.1 GCA_020854015.1 Flavobacteriales bacterium | reverse complement strand
GAATGAGCAGAATACGTAAGGCCAGACCTGGATGTGCGAATCCACATTGTACCCGTTCTCGTGCTTGCCGGGTAAGAAGGCGAAGTAGCTCAATCCCAAAGCGACAAGAGCGGTCCACAGGACGGTGGTCCACCGTTGGGTTATTCGTCGATACTCCACGAACAGACCGCCGAACAGCGCCAATAGACTGGCAGGCAAGAGCAAGTGATGTGATGCTTGGGCCTTCATCACCAGGAATATCGCAGGCCCGATCAGAAGCATCACAAATAGAAGCGAGGTCCCAATGCCCAGCGGCAGGTGCGAACCCTGTCGACGGCGTGCTTTGCTCCTGCGAAATTTGCGTCGGGTCATGGCACGTTCATCCAGGGGCAGCACTATCCTTCATCCTTCCTTCACCCAATTCTCCATGATCCTTCCGCCCAACGGCGTCATCACGCTTTCCGGGTGGAACTGAACTCCGCAAACGTTGTAGCGGGTATGACGCAGCGCCATGATCACGCCTTGTTCACTGCGGGCTGTGATGCGGAGCTCTGAGGGCAGGGTAACAGGGTCGGAGGCCCAGCTGTGGTAGAGGCCAATGGTGAACGGTGAGGACAGTCCAAGGAAGAGCGGATCCACCGGCTGCTCGATCAGGCAAGGCACTTCAACGCCGTGCATCACGCGGGCCTGGTTGAAGAGCGTTCCGCCGCAGGCTTCCACGATGCCTTGCATGCCCAGGCAGATGCCGAGGATCCGGTGCGTGGGCATCAGCTTCGTCAACAGCTCCGGCATGATCCCTGCTTCGGCCGGAAGACCGGGGCCTGGGGAAAGGACGATGCGGTCGTAGCGGGCGGCCTCGTCCACCGTGATCGCGTCATTGCGCACCACGTCCACGGTGTCCAAAAGCGGTTCCAGCAGGTGGTGCAGGTTCCAGGTGAAGCTGTCGAAGTTGTCGAGCAGAAGAACGCGCATGTTCAGGGACAGGAGCAGGAACAGGGACAGGAACGGGTGCGTTGGTAATGTAGTGAAGGCATCATTGCCCCTGCGCCTGCCCCTGTTCCTTGGGTCTTCCGATCCAACCCAGGTGCGTGTGCTGGAAATGGTCCCCGAACTTGAGGCCGTAGCCGAACATGCGGTCCATGCTGGCGTGGCCGAAGAGGATGATGGCGCCTAACAAAAGGACATGACCGATCTGCGGCGTGGCCATTGCGAGGTTCAGCAAGTCACTGCCCAATGCGATCAGCGCTACAAGAAGTGCGATGCCCTTGTGGTGAAAGAAGTTGTAGGTGACCGCTCCGACCCGTGTGTTGATCAGGTAGCCCAGCATGCCGATGTCAGGACCCAGCAAGAGCAACAGGTAGGCCCACCACGGCACGCCGTTCATCACGAGCAGCAGCAGGCAGGCCAGGAATTGGGCCGCTTCTTCGAGCTTGAGGAGGGTCTTCATTGTGCAATGAGTGTCAAGGTGATCTTGCCGAACCGCTAACGTAAAGCGCTTCGGCGAGCTCAGCGTGACAGCGTTAGCAACGCAGGCTATTCGCTTCCTTACTTGCCGCTCGAGCCTACACGATCCACTAGTTCCTTTCCGATGCGCTCCACGATACCTGTGACCAGCGCGTTGCCCATCAGGAAGGCGCGGCGCTCGTCACGGGCCCCGGCCGTGTGATCATCCGGGAACATGTTGAGGCGCTCGAGCTCCAGGGGTGTGAGGCGGCGCAGGCGGCCCTTGGCGTCCTTGATGACGTGCTTGAAACGGCTGGCCGTGGCGCCTCCTTCCGCGGTGATGATGGTGCGCGAAGGCTTGTCCAACGGATCGGGGAACACCATGGAACCTTCGGAGTACTTGTAGGCCGTGCCGCTGCTCTTGTTGGTTCGCTGTTCGCTCTTGGCACCCTTCAGGTAGTTCCACTTCGCCACCTGGTCCTTGGTGATGAAGAACTTCTTCGGTACGGCGCCGTTCTTCAGGATGATGTCGCCAAGCGTTGTGCGCGGACCATCGTAGACGGCCTTGGTGTCAATGGTCCACACCTTGCGGTCGATCATCAGGCCGGTACTGAGGAAGGGACTGATGCTTCGACGCTCTTTCGCATTGAAGCGTTTGCTGATCTCCACTAGGTCGCCACCAACCTCGAACAGCTCAGGTTCGCGCGGGTGTTTCAACGCGGCAGGGAAGGCCGTGGCCATCACGCCATCCTCCAGCAGCCAGTCGAGCGGTTCCTTGCACTTGCGTGAGGCCTTGGCAAGCGGTGTGTCCTTCAGGTAGCCGAGGAAGAACACGCGGCGGCGGCGTTGCGGCATGCCGTAGTCGGCGGCATTGATCATGCGCCATTCCACCACGTAGCCCAGGTCGGCCAGCGAGGCCAGCATGATCGCGAAGTCTCGACCGCGCTGTTGTGCAGGCGACTTCAAGAGCCGGTCCACGTTCTCCAGCAGCAGGTAGCTCGGCTTGTGCTTCTTCTCGCTGATGATGCGGTGGATCTGCCACCAGAGCACGCCCTTCTTCCCTTCGAGCCCCGCCGACTGGTTCAACGTGCGGGCGACCGAATAATCCTGACAGGGGAAGCCCCCTACCAGCAGGTCGTGGTCCGGAATGTCCTTGGCCGGTACCTCGGCGATGTTGACGTTGCTGTGGCCT
>JADZGG010000005.1 GCA_020854015.1 Flavobacteriales bacterium | reverse complement strand
GAAGTCCACAAAATGGCCGAAGCGAACAAGGCCTTCAGCCACTTCCGCTTCTAAGCCCAAGGAATCGAACTATGGCCCGCGATCTCAGATATACGCGCAACATCGGCATCATGGCGCACATTGATGCCGGTAAGACGACCACATCCGAACGCATCCTGTACTACACCGGTATCGTGCACAAGATCGGTGAGGTGCATGACGGTGCGGCCACGATGGACTGGATGGAGCAGGAGCAGGAGCGCGGCATCACCATCACGTCGGCGGCTACGACCACCAGCTGGAAGTACCGCGATGAGATGTACAAGATCAACCTGATCGACACGCCCGGCCACGTTGACTTCACCGTGGAGGTGGAGCGCAGCCTGCGTGTTCTTGATGGTGCGGTGGCCCTGTTCTGCGCTGTTGGTGGTGTTGAGCCCCAGAGCGAGACCGTATGGCGCCAGGCCAACAAGTACAAAGTGCCCCGTCTGGGCTTCGTGAACAAGATGGACCGCAGTGGTGCGGACTTCTTCAGCGTGGTGAAGCAGATCGAGGAGCGCCTCGGTGCGAAGCCCGTTCCCCTGCAGGTGCCCATCGGTGCCGAGGCCGACTTCAAAGGTGTTGTTGACCTGGTGAACAACCGTGGCATGGTGTGGAACGAGGCCGACCAGGGCATGACCTGGAGCGAAGTTCCCATCCCCGCCGACATGGTGGAGACCGTGAAGGAGTGGCGCGACAAGCTCATCGAGGCCGTTGCTGAGAGCGACGACAAGTTGATGGAGAAGTACTTCGCCGATCCGGACAGCCTGACCGAAGCGGAGATCATGAACGCCGTGCGCATCAGCACGATCAACATGAGCATCACGCCCATCCTTTGCGGATCGGCGTTCAAGAATAAAGGCGTGCAGACCATGCTCGACGCTGTCATGGCCTACCTGCCAAGCCCGATGGACATCGAGGGTGTGACCGGTACGGACCCTGATTCCGGTGCGGAGCTGCTGCGTCGTCCCAGCGTGAAGGAGCCCATGGCCTCCCTCGCATTCAAGATCGCGACCGACCCGTTCGTGGGCCGTCTGGCATTCTTCCGCTGCTACAGCGGTAGTGTGCCTGCTGGTAGCTACGTGAAGAACATGCGCACCGGTAACAAGGAGCGTATCAGCCGCATCTTCCAGATGCACGCCAACAAGCAGAACTCGATCGATATCATCGAAGCCGGTGACATCGGTGCTGCCGTGGGTTTCAAGGACATCCGCACGGGCGATACGCTCTGTGACGAGAACAACCAGATCATCCTGGAGAGCATGAGCTTCCCCGAGCCCGTTATCGGCATCGCGGTGGAGCCCAAGACCCAGGCGGACATGGACAAGATGGGCCAGGCGCTTTACAAGCTCGCCGAAGAGGACCCGACCTTCCGAGTGCACACCGACGATGAGACCGGCCAGACCGTGATCAGCGGCATGGGCGAACTGCACCTCGAGATCATCGTGGACCGTATGCGCCGCGAGTTCAAGGTGGAGTGCAACCAGGGCGCCCCTCAGGTGAAGTACAAGGAGGACATCACCGCCAGCATCCAGCACCGCGAGGTGTACAAGAAGCAGACCGGTGGTCGCGGTAAGTTCGCTGACATCCACGTTCTGATCGAGCCTCAACTCGACATGACGAAGGAAGGTCTGGAGTTCGTGGACGCCATCAAGGGCGGTACGATCCCCAAGGAGTTCATCCCGGCTGTGGAGAAAGGCTTCAAGGCCTCCTTGCAGAACGGTGTGCTCGCCGGCTTCCCCATCGAGCGCTTGAAAGTGACACTGAACGACGGAAGCTTCCACAACGTGGACTCCGATGCCCTGAGCTTCGAGATCTGCGCGAAGAGCGCCTTCCGTGAGGCTGTGCCCAAGTGCAAGCCGGTGCTGTTGGAGCCCATCATGAAGATCGAAGTGATCACCCCAGAAGAGAACATGGGTGATATCGTAGGTGACCTGAACCGTCGTCGCGGCCAGATCCAAGGCATGGAGGACCGTGCCGGAGCGAAGGCCATCAAGGGCACCGTGCCGTTGAGCGAGATGTTCGGTTACGTGACGAGCCTGCGTACCATGAGCTCTGGCCGTGCCAGCAGCACCATGGAGTTCAGCCACTACGACCCTGCCCCAAACAACATCACCGAGGCCGTACTGGCCAAGGTTCGTGGTAAAGTTTCAGCCTAAGCCAGACCCGATAAGCGATGACCCAAAAGATCAGGATCAAGCTGCGGTCTTACGATCACAACCTCGTCGACAAGAGCGCCGAGAAGATCGTGAAGACGGTGAAGAGCACAGGCGCTGTCGTGAGCGGACCGATCCCCCTGCCCACGCACAAGCGCATTTTCACGGTGCTCCGCTCGCCGCACGTCAACAAGAAAGCACGTGAGCAGTTCCAACTGTGCAGCTACAAGCGCCTGATGGATATCTACAGCAGCAGCAGCAAGACCATCGATGCGCTGATGAAGCTGGAGCTCCCAAGCGGCGTTGATGTTGAGATCAAGGTCTGACCGGTAACACTGAAGAAGCCATGAGCGGATTGATCGGCAAAAAGATCGGGATGACCAGCCTGTTCGACACGGACGGCAGCCTTGTGGGCTGTACCGTGATCGAAGCTGGCCCCTGCGTGGTATCCCACGTGAAGACCACCGAAAAGGACGGCTACCAGGCCGTGCAGCTCTCCTACGGTGAGCGCGGTGAGAAGAACAGCACCAAAGCCTCCAAAGGGCATTACGCCAAGGCGAACCCCACTCCCAAGGTGAAGGCGCACGAGTTCGAGGAGTTCGAGCAGGACCTGAAGCTCGGTGACACCGTGGACTGCACCCTCTTCGAGGAAGGCAGCTTCGTAACGGTGACCGGCAACAGCAAGGGCAAGGGCTTCCAGGGCGTTGTGAAGCGTCACGGGTTCAGCGGTGTGGGCGAGACCACGCACGGTCAGCACGACCGTTCACGCGCTCCCGGTTCACTCGGTGGCAGCTCGTATCCCGCTCGCGTGTTCAAAGGCCTGCGCATGGCCGGCCGCAAGGGCGGTGACCAGCACACCACGGAGAACCTCAAGGTGGTGAAGGTGGATAAGGACAGGAACCTCGTGTTGCTCCGTGGCTCGGTACCAGGCCCCAAAGGCAGCATCATCATCATCTGGAAGTAAGATGGAGCTCGAGATCTACGGCAAGGACGGCAAGTCCACCGGCAAGAAAGCCAAGCTGAACGACGCGGTGTTCGCGATCGAGTCCAACGACCACGCCATCTGGCTGGACGTGAAACAGCACCTCGCGAACCGTCGTCAAGGCACCGCCAAGACGTTGGAGAAGAGCGAAGTGAGCGGCAGCACGAAGAAGCTGCATCGCCAGAAGGGTACGGGTGGAAGCCGAAAAGGCTCCATCAAGAGCCCACTGTTCAAGGGCGGTGCGCGCGTGTTCGGTCCCAAGCCCCGCGACTACCACTTCAAGTTGAACAAGAAGGTGAAGGACCTGGCCCGCCGTAGCGCCCTCACCCAGAAGGCCAAAGCCGATGCGATCCGCGTGCTTGACGGCATGACGATGACCGCACCGAAGACCAAGGACTTCGTCGCCCTGATGAAAGCCTTCGAACTGAACGACCGCCGTTCGCTGTTGGTGCTCCCGGCAATGGACAACAACGTGGTGCTCAGCTCACGCAACGTGCAAGGTGCACGCGTGGTCAGCGCCAGCGAGGTGAACACCTATGACATCATGAACGCCACCAAGGTGTTGATCGTGAAGGACGCGATCGCTCCCCTGGAGGCCACCCTTACCAAGTAAGCCATGAGCCAGATCCTCATCCGTCCCCTCATCACCGAGAAGATGACCAAGCAGGGCGAAACGCTCGGCCGGTATGGCTTCGAAGTGGCCCGCACCAGCAATAAGCTGGAGATCAAGCAGGCCGTTGAAAAAGAATATGGCGTTACGGTAACGGGCGTGCGCACCATGGTGGTGCGTGGCAAGAGCAAGACCCGCTATACCAAGACCAACATCCTGCGCGGCGGCACCAGCACCTTCAAGAAGGCAGTGGTGAGCGTGAAGCAAGGTGAAGTGATCGATCTGTACAGCAGCATCTGACCCTGAAGAGAACCAGAACATGGGCGTTCGCAAGTATAACCCAGTCACCCCGGGCACCCGGCATCGGACGATCGTCGATTCCGACGGCATCACGACGCGCGTACCGGAGGCTTCCCTGACCGAAGGTCGCAACAAGAGCGGCGGTCGTAACAACCAGGGCAAGATGACCATGCGCTACAT
>JADZGG010000004.1 GCA_020854015.1 Flavobacteriales bacterium | reverse complement strand
TCGCGAGGACCTGGCCACCATCGTGGGCACTGCGACGGAGTCTTTGATCCGGACCTTGAGCGACCTGCGCGATGAAGGCTTGATCGAGCTGCAAAGCCGTGACATTCACCTGCGCGACATGAAGAAACTGGAGCTGCTGGCCCGGAACTGAAGCGGAACAATGCAGATCAACGGCTGCTGCTTACCTTGGCCCAGCATTCACCGGCATGAACACGAAACGAATCATCGGCATCGTCCTTTGGGTCCTCGCCTTTGCGATCCCCTTCAAATTCGCCTTGTTGGACACTGAGGCCGTGGGTAACATCAAGGGGCTTGTGAGCTTCGTGGTGATGCTCGTCCTGGTGTTCACGGGCTATGCCCTGTTCGACAGCGGCAAGCAAGGCGACAGCCAAGGACACTGACCCACCGGTCGGCCGGAAGCAGAACCGCCATGGCCAACATCCTCATCCCCGTCGATTTCAGCGCCAACGCGCTGAACGCCGCTGAACACGCCCTTCGCTTGTTCGGTCTGGAAGGCAACCAGTTCATTCTTGTTCACGCCTATCTGGACCCGAACATGATGGATGCGACGTTGCCTAGCATGAACGAGGCGCTTCGCATCTCCGCAGAAGAAGGAATGATCCTTTTCCAGAAGGAACTGCTCGCGAAGGCGGACCTCCAGCGGACACAGCTCAGCACCAGCGTGCGGATCGGCACATTGCCCAATGTGATCGCCGACCTCATCGAAGAACACTCACCCCGGTGTGTGGTCATGGGCACTCAAGGCGCCAGTGGGTTGAAGGCCACGGTGTTCGGCTCCAACGCCGCCGATGTGCTTCAACGCTCCACGGTGCCGGTGCTCACCGTACCGCAGGATTCGGCCTATCACGAACCCAAGCGGATACTCTTGGCCGATGATGGGGCCCCAGTGCGACCGAACTCGTTGGAGATACTCTTGGACCTGGCCCGCTGGAGCAAGGCGGAGATCATGATCGTACGGGTGTTGGAGGAGGGCAGCGAAATGGACCCCTTGGCATCCGGTACCAGCTACGACGATCTGCTTGGCGCCATTCCGCACACGCACCATCCTGTCAGTGGCGAGAACGTGGCCACGGCAATCAACGACCTCGCCGATCAGAGCGACGTGGACCTGGTGGTGGTGGTGCATCGCCACCTTGGCTTCTTCGGTTCGCTGTTCCACAGCAGCAGCAGCAAGCGTATGGCCATGCACACGCATGTTCCGCTGCTCGTGCTGGAGCAGTAGCCCCTCAGCGCTCACCAGGTATCCTCCTTGACCTTCTTGTTCGCTTTGGCCTTGGGGTCGTGCACGGTGAACACCCGCGAGATGTTGAAGCCGAATCGGATGTCCCCGTCCAGCCAGTTGCCGGTGGTCTCCGTGATGTAGCCCCGCTCGAACATGCCCGCACTGTTGGTGCAATGGAGCTGGAACACGTGCCCCCCCGTCTCGATGTCAAAGCCCAGGCTGAAGGAGTTGAAATACGTGAGGTCCGTAGGGGTCTGCGGCTGCGCAAGTTGATCGGGCAATACATAGAAGTACTCGGCATTGATCGCCAACCGCTTCGTGAGCTTGTAGCGACCGGCTCCGCCGATGTTGATCACGTCGTTCTTCTCAGCGGTGGTCTTCACCAGGTTGCGATGCACCAGACCGGGCATGATCTGCAGTGTGAAATTCTCGCTGAACTTTCGACCAGCTATCAGCTGGAAGTAATAGGAAAGACGGTGCGTGAAATAGTCGGTGCGCCCATCCGCGTACCAAGGCACTTTGTCCGCGGTCAAGGTGGTCATGGAGCTACCTGCCGCCAGCGACAAGGTGATGGGCATGGAACAGCCCTGATCGCACTGGCGAAGGATCTTATACTTGGCAAATCCATCGATGGTCTTCTGAAAACTGGAGCGGCCCACTCCTACCATCAGGCGGTCCGTCACCCCATAGTCCAGACCTAACCGGATCGTGGCTTGATCAAGCCCGTACAATTCCTCCACACCCGTGCTAAGTTCACCGAAGCGGTGACTGATCCTGAAGTCCAACACTCCGTGGGCCGTGTTCTCGATGCTGTTGGAGTTGATGACCCGTGTGGCCTTGAAGCTGGCCGTTGTCAGGATCACGCTCGTGTCCTCACCCAAAAGGCTCAGCAGGTCGTCCTGTGCTTGAAGCGTTACCGGGAGAAGGAAGATGGCGAGGGGGACGAGCTTGTGGCGCATTCGGGGAAGGGCTGAGAACTGAAGAATACGGCTGGGAGCTTGCGCCCCCAGCCGCCAGGAGGCCCGGATCGGACCGTACCGGAACACGACTACATTTTTTGGTAATCGATCCGGACCTTCACCTGGATCTCTTCAGCGATCTGTTTACGGACAACGGAGGGGATATCGATCTTGTAATCCTCCGCCTTGATGACGAAGTTGCTTTCGGCCTTCAGGGTACCGGTGGGCTCCACGCTGATGGTGGCCTTGTTGGTGACCTTGTTCGAAACGCCGTGCATGGTGAGCTCCCCTTCCACGGTGACATCGTGCTTACCAGGCTTCTTCAGATCTGCGGCGGTAACACCCACCACTTTACCCTTGAAAACCGCCTTGGGATAGGTATTGCTCTCCATATAGTTCTCGTTGAAATGCTCTTGCATCAGAGCCTTCTCGAACTCGAAAGCCTTGATCAGAACCGCGAACTCCAGCGCACCAGTGTTGGGATCATACACACTGGTGGCCTTGTGATTGTTCGCCTCAATGGTCTCCACGGTCGTCTCCGAACGGAAGGCCACATGGCCGGTGCGACTGGCGAAACGCTCCTGAGCATTGGACAGAGTGGGGATCAGCAGGCAGACGAGGGCCAAGCTCTTGATCGTGGTGTTCATGGTCATGTGTTTCGTTCGGTCAATTCAAAGGTCATTCCACAATGGCACAGCGTTGCAACAGCACGTCCAGGTTGTAGCCTGTACAGAAGCCTTTCACTGTGGTCTTGGCCCCGCTCTTCAGCTCGATGGTCATGTCGGCTGCGAACTCGCAGACCACAGCCCCCAAGGGGTCACCGGTCTCGAGCAGAACGTTCACCGGGCTTCCATTGCCTCCGTTCACTTCCCGCACAGTACCTGAGACCTGCACCACCTTATCGGTGAATTTCTGATTCGCACCAGCTTCATCCGAGGTGTATGCCTTGAAGAGTTCCTCGGCGGTGAGGGTGACCTCGGCCTTCACTTCGTTCGCCTGCTCCAAGCCACGGTTCCATTCACGGTAGCCGTAGATGCCCCCTGCAACGACCGCTAAAGTCATCAGGATGATGAGGATGCGCTTGTTCATGGATCAGTTGTTGTTCGCTCCGTTATCGATCCATGCCTGCAATTTGGCCTGGTCGCAAGCGCTGAGCGGAGCTGAAGAAGGCATGTCCTTATCGATCAGCGCACGCTGCTGGATGCTGCCGTTGTCCACGTTGGCCTTGATGGTGGCATAGGTGGTGAGGTCAGGCGAACTACCGCCGGGCACATGGCAACCCGGAACCGCACAATTGGTGGCGATGATCGGATCCACGGTGGTCGCGAACTTCGTATCGGTCAGGTCGCATGAGGTGGACGGATAGAGTTCCTCCTCCACATCGTAGTAGCAGCTCGAAAGGCTGAGCATGCATGCCGCCAGGAAAAAGAAGGACGAACTCGCTCTCACGGCTTGCATCAGTTGTTAGGGGCTCCGTCCTGGATCCAGATCAGGATCTGGTCGATCTCACAATTGGGCAGCATGCCACCGCTGGGGGGCATGGCGTTGTAGGATGTCAAATGCTGTACTGAACCGGCCAGGCGACCATCCATGGCGATCGTGTTCGATACGGAATACTGCGAAAGATCCAAGTTGCCATCAGGGCTTGAGCCACTATGGCAACCGTTGCACTTGGACTGGAACAGGGGCTTGATAGTGCCGTTGTATGTCACATTGGTGGTGTCACAACCAAGACACTCGTTGTTCTGGGCACCTTGCATGATCCAGGTGTAAATGGCCTGCTCCTGTTGGGACGTCAGTTGGGGTTGATCCGGGGGTGGCATAGCATCACCACCGGTCTCTGCGATGCCTTTGTCCCAGAGATCGCTGTCCGCCGGATCTCCAGGAGTGACCTGCTGCATGATATGGGCATAGTCGTACAAGCGCACGCCATCCTCGTGGGTTATCGCGTCATGGCAACCGGTCCCGGCACAGTAGGAAACAAGCAAGGGGAGCACAGTGTTCTGGAAATAGACCGTATCCGGATCGCAAGGATCGGGGTTCACCGTTGTGGTATCACCACCACCATTTCCACCGCCATCATCAACCAGTTCCGGCGGTACAGGGGGTTCATGCTTGCAACCAGGGAGCATCAACCCTCCGATCACCAAGACCAGAACCAGTCCAACAGACCAGAAACTCAGAGAAAATGTTCGCGTGTTCATACAGCTGAGTGTAAGCTCCCAACAAAGCTAGAGCGACGTGCAAGGGTCAACAACGGATCCCTGACGAAGCGGGAGGATGGGGGGATGAACATGACGACCGGTACGTGAGCCACGGCGTTGCCAGGAGGCAACCGCTCAATGCCCGGATAACCAACGCTTGAACTCAGCGCTTCGTTCGCTGCTCACAACCGCATCCTCGGTATAGGCTGGCTCAAGGATCACTTTCACGCGGCTCTTGCTGTAGGCCAGCAGTTCCTTGATGCTCTCGAAGTGAATGATCAGCTGGCGGTTCAAGCGAAAGAAGCGTTCAGGGTCCATCTGTTTCTCCAAACGGTCCAGGCTTTCGTCCAAAGGCAGGTCACGTCCTTCGCGGGTACGGATGAACGTGTTCTTCTCCTGGGAATAGATGTAGGCGATGTCCTTGGGCTCGACCACCTTGAAATGATCGCCATAACGGATCAGGAACCGCTTGATCGGAGCGATGGACGGGGTCTCGGAGGAGGGTTGCACCTTCACATGGTCACGAACGACACCGAGGGACCGGGCCCGGTTGACGGCCGCTTCCAACTCTTCCTTCTTGATGGGCTTCAACAGGTAATCCAAGGCGTTCACACGGAAGGCACGGACCGCATGCTCATCATAGGCGGTGGTGAAAATGACCGGGAAGGCGACATCGGTG
>JADZGG010000003.1 GCA_020854015.1 Flavobacteriales bacterium | reverse complement strand
GGTACGTTGTGGATGCCTTTCTCAATGTTCACCGGCAGGTCCGCACGGAACAGGGAGCGCAGCGAATCGCCGCTGGATGCATAGCCGGTGATGGTGACCACGTTGCCGCTCGGATAGAAGTGCAGCAATTGGGTCAGGTTGCCATAGGTGCCCATGTAGATACCGTCATACCGAGGTGCCAAGGAAGCTGCCTTGTCGGTGTTGTCCGTCTCGGTCTTCGTTCCATCGCAGGCCGCGAAGGACACGGCAAGGGTGAGCAGGAATAGTGTGGAATGGAAGCGCATGGGGATCAGGATGCGAATCGGGCGAGGGGTGTGACGGAGCCTTTTACAACGTCACCAAGGCGGCAGGTGATCTCCGCGTTCAGGGGCAGCAGAAGGTCCACACGGGATCCGAACTTGATGAAGCCGAACTCGGCACCTTGGGCGGCCGGTTGACCTTCCGCCGCGTAGGTGCAGATGCGGCGTGCCAGGGCACCGGCGATCTGGCGGAACAGCACTTCACCATGCTTTGCGTGGCGCACCACAACGGTGGAGCGTTCATTCTCCGTGCTGCTCTTCGGGTGCCACGCCACCAGGTATTTGCCGGGATGGTACTTGTAATAGCTCGTGGTACCGCCGATGGGGTAGAAGTTGACGTGCACGTTCAACGGGCTCATGAACACAGAGACCTGGATGCGACGGTCCTTGAAGTACTCGCCTTCGGTCACTTCCTCGATCGCCACCACCTTGCCATCAGCCGGTGAGATGATCAGATCATCCTGCTGCTTCGGCGCGCGTTTCGGGACGCGGAAGAACCAGAGCACAATGAGCATCACGGCGATCAACACGCCGAGGATGGGAAGGAACACCCATTCGGGTGAACGGGAGGGGAGCAGCAGCGCAGTGAACAGTAACACTGAACCGACCAGGCCGATGGTGGCCATACCCTCGCGATGAATAGTCATGGTCGCCAAAGATAGAAGAGCTCCTCAGCGGAGGAGGTGCAGGTAGAGATAGACCGCAGGGATGGCCAGCAGGAAGCCGTCGAAACGGTCCAGGATCCCCCCGTGGCCCGGCAGCACATTCCCCGAATCCTTCACGCCGCGGGCACGCTTGAATGCGGATTCCAGCAGGTCGCCAAGCGTGGCGGAAACGGCCACCAGAAGGCCACAGACCAGCCGGTCCTGAAGCGACAGCTCCGTCCAGAACGAACCCAGCAGCCAGGCGACCCCGAGCGTGAGCGCGATGCCACCCACCAATCCTTCGATCGTCTTCTTCGGACTGACCGCCGGAAGCAGCTTCGTGCGGCCGATGGAACGACCCACGAGGTAGGCGCCGGTATCATTGGTCCAAAGGAGGATGAAGGTGCAGGCCAGTTCGGCAGGCCCGTTCGCCAGCATGTGTGGCAGCAACGCGAAGGGCAGCGCGATGTAGCTGACGAGGAGCATCTGTCCGGCGAACTCCTCAGCAGGGGCAGGTGCGCCTCGGCGCAAGGTCATTGCAATGCCCACGAGCAGCAGCACGAAGGTGAGCCCTACTGCGTATCCGGGCAGCCACACATTCGTGAAGGCTCCAGCGGCCACCGTGACATACACGGTGCAGGCCAGCATGATGCTCCACAACGGCAGAGGACCTTGTGCATCGTGCCAGTACAGGCGGTGGAATTCCCGAGCACCAATGGCGCAAACCGGTAAGAAGAGCATCGCCGTGGTGAACGGTCCCGCCCAAGCGGCCCCGAGCGTGAGCGCGACGTAGGCTGCGCCCGTGATGGCCCGGGTGATCAGTTCGCTCACGCGGAAGCAGGCCAGGAAGGGGTCTCGTCGGGCGTTGGGGCCGGGCCACCCACGGTGGTGCCGTTGCCGTTGGCCGCAGCCGTGCGCTCGGCCACGTCGCGGGCGAAGGTGCGGTCACCGAAGATCTTCTCCAGATCCTCTTTGAAGATCACCTCCTTCTCCAGCAGCTGCGAGGCCAGGGCGGTGAGCTTGTCCTTGTTCTCCACGAGGATCTTCTTGGCGCGTTCGTACTGGACCTCCACAAGCTTGCTCACCTCCTCGTCGATGGTCTGGGCGGTACGTTCGCTGTAGGGCTTGCCGAAGGAATACTCGCTCTGGCCCGTACTGTCGTAGAAGCTGATGTTGCCGACCTTGTCGTTCAACCCGTACACGGACACCATGGCGTAGGCCTGCTTGGTCACCTTTTCCAGGTCGCTCAGGGCGCCGGTGCTCACTTTGCCGAACATCACATCCTCGGCGGCGCGCCCACCCAGTGCGGCGCAGATCTCATCGAGCATCTGTTCGGCGGTGGTCAGGTGGCGCTCCTCGGGCAGGTACCAGGCGGCACCCAGCGAACGGCCGCGCGGTACGATGGTCACCTTGATCAATGGGCTGGCGTGCTCCACCAACCAGCTCACGGTGGCGTGGCCGGCCTCGTGGTAGGCCACCCCGCGCTTCTCGTCGGCGGTGATGATCTTGTTCTTCTTCTCCAAGCCACCGATCACGCGGTCCACGGCGTCCAGGAAGTCCTGCTTTTCCACGTGCGTCTTCTTCTTGCGCGCGGCGATCAAGGCGGCCTCGTTGCAGATGTTGGCGATGTCGGCGCCGCTGAAGCCGGGGGTCTGGCGGGCCAGGAACTCCACGTCCAGTGCAGTATCCAGCTTCAAGGGCTTCAGGTGCACCTTGAAGATGTCGATGCGACCGTTCAGGTCGGGCATGTCCACGAAGATCTGGCGGTCGAATCGGCCCGGACGCATGAGGGCGCGGTCAAG
>JADZGG010000002.1 GCA_020854015.1 Flavobacteriales bacterium | reverse complement strand
CGGCGAGGCGGCCTTCTACGGCCCCAAGCTGGACTTCATGGTGAAGGATGCCCTGGGCCGCAAGTGGCAGCTGGGCACCATCCAGGTGGACTACAACCTGCCCGAGCGTTTCGAGCTGGAATATGTGGGCAGCGACAACGCCAAACACCGCCCCGTGATGATCCACCGGGCCCCCTTCGGCTCGCTGGAACGCTTTGTGGCCGTAGTGATCGAGCACACCGCTGGCAACTTCCCCCTGTGGTTGACGCCGGAGCAGGCCGTGGTGCTGCCGATCAGCGACAAGTACCTGGATCAGAGCCGGAAGATGCTGGAATTGCTCAAAGAATCCGATATTCGCGCCTCCGTTGACGAACGGAACGAGAAGATCGGCCGCAAGATCCGCGATGCGGAAATGGCCAAGACCCCGTTCATGCTCGTGATCGGAGAGAAGGAAGCCGAGGCAGGTACTGTCGCGGTGCGTGAGCATGGCCAGGGCGACCTGGGGACCATGACACCGGCCCAGTTCAGCGAACTGGTGAAGGCACGCATCGACCAGCAACTGAAGCGGAACTGAACAGAACTACAGAAACCAAATACCCCTACGTGGCAGGTCCTCCTTTCTTTCGTCCCCCTGGTTCCCGTCCTCCTGGCGGTGGCGGCGCTGGTCCCCGGCGTCCGTTCCGCGGTCGTGTGATCAAAGAAGATCCGCACCGTATCAATGACAAGATCCGTGGCGTGTACACGGTGCGTGTGGTGGGCGAAGGCGTGGAACAGGGTGTATACCCCTTCGAAGAGGCCCTGAAGATGGCCCAGGACATGAGCCTGGACCTGGTGGAGATCAGCGCGGCCGCCGACCCCCCCGTCTGCCGCATCGTGGACTATAAGAAGTTCCTCTACGACCTCAAGAAGAAGCAGAAGGAGATCAAGGCCAAGCAGAGCGTGGTGGAGGTGAAGGAGATCCGCTTCGGACCCAATACCGACGAGCATGACGTCAACTTCAAGCTCGCCCACGCCCGCAAGTTCCTGCAGGAAGGCCACAAGGTGAAGGCCTTCGTGTTCTTCAAGGGCCGGACCATCGTGTTCAAGGAGCGTGGTGAGATCCTGCTGCTGAAGTTCGCGCAGGACCTGGAGGATGTCGGAGTGGTGGAGAGCATGCCCAAGCTGGAAGGCAAGCGCATGATCATGTACTTCATCCCTAAGAAGAAAAAGTAAGGGCAGCGTTCACGTCGCCCAGACCGCCGATACTACAGAACACCTGAATAACCAACGATAAGTCAACGACCAATAGAAGAGAGGCCATGCCGAAGATGAAGACCAAATCCGGAGCCAAGAAGCGGTTCAAGCTGACGGGCACCGGAAAAGTGAAACGCAAGCACGCGAATCACAACCACATCCTTACCAAGAAGCACAAAAAGCGCAAGCGTAACCTGGCCAAGATGGGCTTGGTGCACAAGCGCGACGAGAAAGCCATTCTCGATCTTCTGCAGTAAGACCCATCGCTCCGGGTAGAACAGGTAGCTTGAACCAGGACGTGCAGCCCCAAAGACCAGCCGACCGCTGACGCTCACGCCCAAAAAACAATTGAACGATGCCTCGTAGTAAGAACAAAGTAGCCGCTCGCGCTCGCCGCAAAAAGGTGCTGAAGCTGGCCAAAGGGAATTTCGGCCGTCGGAAGAACGTGTGGACCGTGGCCCTCAATACCGTGGAGAAAGGCCTCTCGCACGCGTATGATGGTCGCCGTCTGAAGAAGCGTGACTTCCGCAGCCTGTGGATCCAGCGTATCAACGCTGCCGCCCGTACCCACGGCATGAGCTACAGCGTGTTCATGAACAAGCTGAAGACGAACAACATCGAGCTGGACCGCAAGGCCCTGGCCGAGATCGCCTACCACGATGCCGAAGCGTTCAAGGCCATCGTGACGGGTTTGAAGTAAGACCCCTTGTTGCGCGGGTGGTCGCAAGGCCATCACAGCGGACATTCCGGAAGGGCCCCTCGGGGCCCTTTCGCCATTTGGGCATCCGATCTTAGCTCACCGTTCGGCACGAGAAAGCAGGTCAGACGCGCGCCAGGTGTGACCTGCACCTTACCTTCAATATCGCCTCGGAGTCACCATTCACCAACATACTCGAGCCATGGAACGATCCTGCACCCTGCTCTTGTTCATTGCCAGCCTGTTCCCAGCATTCGCTCAGAATATTGATGTAGCCGTGCAGTTCCCAGAGCTGCAGGCGATCTACGGGGATATCGAAGCAGCACCGACCCAGGACGGAGGCACGGTCATGGCCTTTTGCCGGGCGTCCGGTACGGAGGACATCACCTTGGAGGTCTTGAAGACCGATCCGATGGGCGCGGTCTCATGGGATAGGACCATTGATCTGCGATCCGGTGCAATCGAGGACCTGGACTACGCCATGGTCTGTACTGTGAAAGAGATCGACAGTGATCTGCTCGTTCTCATTTCCGGATACACCAACAATTCCATAACGGCGCCCGCATGGAATCTGGTGCGACTGAGCACCGATGGCACCGTGCAACGCGTGGTGCGTGTGTATTACCCGAGCAGCGAAGAGCTTGTGGCCGAGTACAACTACAGCTCCACCTTCCTGATCCGGGACAATGGACATGTGCTCTTGAACATTTCCAGTGTGGACCGGGTGATCCTCACTGAATTGGATGAGAACCTGAGTGCGGTGTGGAGCCATTCCTTCGTTGCCACAGAGGATCCAAGCTACGAGAAGGAGCCAAGCTTCGACATCCAATTCACCTCGGACAGCGGGTGCATCATCGTCGGGAAGGACCGTGATTGGCCCTATTTGATGAAGGTGGATGCGCAAGGGAACGCAGAATGGTGCAACAGCTACGTCGGGCTGGGGGCCTATTCGCACTGGCGGTATATCCGCCCTTTGCCCAATGGCGAATTGATCGTGCTTGGAGCAACGGACAGTCAAGCACTGATCGCTCGCTTTGATGCCACCGGTGCGATGCTCTCCTGTTCATCGATCAATGGTCTCGGGTATGTGGATAACGTGGTGGACCTGCCGGATGGCAGCTATTTGGTGGATGACGGCAGCACCTTTTATGTGCGCGTTGCGCAGGACGGAACGATCCTTGATTCTTGGTCGGTCAGTTCGTATGGTGTGATGCCGTTCCATTCACATGCTCAGAACGGACAGATAGTACGGACGTTCACCATGACCAACGATTGGGTGACCTTCTACGCTTGTATGGCATCAACGAGCTTCTCCGATCCCATTGGCTGTAGCACAGGTGTTTCCCTGAACGCCAGCACCTCCACCATGCCATGGGTCACAGCGTTTCCGCCGACCGCTGGGTTTATTCAATATGCCGAGCCTGTTGAACTTATGGACAT
>JADZGG010000001.1 GCA_020854015.1 Flavobacteriales bacterium | reverse complement strand
TGAACTTATGGACATGCCGATCCTATCAACTTCGTCCGAACTGGACATTGTCAGCGCCTGCGGTCTGTTCGTGGACGTCGCCGAGGAGGAGATGTCAAGTGCCCGTCTCTTCCCTGTGCCGGTCCGGTCCGGAGCCGCCTTGCACGTGGAGCTTTCAGGCGTTCGGAACAACGCCACCTATGATGTGCTGGACCCGCTCGGCGGTATCATTATGCAAGGCTCGGGCGGGCCTGGTCCTCTGCTCACCATACCGACCCAAGGTTTGGTGGCCGGTGCGTACATGTTGCGAGTGACCGCTGGCGATCACGCCTCGACAGCACAGCGCTTCGTGGTGGAATGAGCCTCGTGAACTGAACTTGTCCGGAAGGGTCCTTCGGGACCCTTCCGGCGTACTTGGCCCCGCTATCTTCGGCCGGTCCGACCATGGCCACCAACCGCTCCGTTCCCCGCTGGACGATCCTGCTGATCGATCTGGGTCTCTGCGGCATCGCGCTGGTGGCTGGTTATCAATTGCGCTTCAATTTCCAGGTGCCTTCAACAGAGGTGGACCTGTTGTTGCCCGTGCTACCGTGGTTCTTCGGGATCCGTCTGCTCAGTTTCATTCTGACCGGCACCTACCGCGGCATGGTACGCTACACCAGCACCGACGACGCCAAGCGGCTTTTCCTTACCGTGCTTGGCGGTACGCTGGTGTTCGTGTGCCTCAATCTGGTGCGGTTCAAGCTGCTCACCGGGGTCTACTTCCTGCCCTTCTCGGTCGTGGTCATCGACTTCATGGCCACGGCCATCCTGCTCATCGCCTCACGCATTCTTGTGAAGCTCCTGTACCTGCGCGCTCAAGGATCCGGCAAGGACAAGGTCCGGGTGGTGATCCATGGTGCTGGTGAAGCGGGGCTCATCACCAAGCGCACATTGGAGCGCGAAGGCTCGGCCCGCTACAAAGTGGAAGCCTTCGTGGACGACGATCCGCGCAAGCAAGGCAAACGGTTGGAAGGGGTGCTCATCTCCCCCACCCAGGACCTTCAACGGATGCTGGCCGATGGCAACGTGGACCAGGTGATCATCGCCATCATGCATCCCGACCCTGAGTTGCGGCGCCAAGTGGTGGACACCTGCATGGCCGCCCACGTCAGCGTGCGCAGCATACCGCCCGTACACGACTGGATCAACGGACAGCTCAGCTCCGGGCAGATCCGCGAAGTGCGCATCGAGGACCTCCTGGGCCGCCCTGTGATCCGCTTGGACGATGCGTTAGTGAAGGAACGCTTCGCAAGGCGTACGGCCTTGGTGACAGGCGCGGCAGGAAGCATCGGAAGCGAGATCGTGCGGCAACTGATCGGCTTGGGCGCTGCCCGGGTGGTGATGCTGGACATGGCCGAAAGCGCGTTGTACGACCTGGAGATGGAGCTGCAGGGCCGCGGCCTTAACGGCTTCGAACCCGTGATCGGTGATGTGCGCGACGAGGCTGCCATGGAGGCGTTGTTCAGCAGGGTGAAGCCTGAAGTGGTGTTCCACGCAGCGGCGTACAAGCACGTGCCGTTGATGGAGGCGCAACCAGCGCAAGCGGTCCGCACCAATGTGGGCGGTACACGCACGGTGGCCACACTCGCTGTGAAGCACGGGGTGAAGCAGTTCGTGCTGATCAGTACTGACAAGGCTGTGAACCCCACCAGTGTGATGGGTGCATCCAAGCGCGCTGCCGAGATCATGGTGCAGGCACTTTCCGAGGAACCGTCATCCGCAGGAACGCGCTTCGTCACCACCCGCTTCGGCAATGTGCTGGGCAGCAACGGATCAGTGATCCCGTTGTTCCGTCGGCAGATCGCGGAAGGCGGGCCGGTGACCGTGACCCATGCCGAGGTGACACGCTTCTTCATGACCATTCCGGAGGCCTGTCGCCTGGTGTTGGAGGCTGCCACTATGGGTAAGGGTGGCGAGATCTATGTGTTCGATATGGGTGACCCGGTGCGCATCGCCGACCTGGCCGACCGCATGATCCGCCTCAGCGGAAAAGAGCCTGGACGGGATATTGAGGTGAAGTACACGGGCCTGCGACCGGGAGAAAAGCTCTACGAGGAGTTGCTGGCCACGCAAGAGGACACCCAGGCCACGCACCACCCCCGAATTCTGATCGGCCGCGTGCGACCAGTCCCGCATGAACTGCCTTCGGTGCTCGCCGACCTGCTAGGTCATTGTGTGGCCGGCGACGATGCGAACTGCGTGCATGACCTGAAGCGGATCATCCCCGAGTACCGGAGCCAGAACTCGGTCTACGCTACCTTCGACCCGCCCACGGCCGGCAAGGATTGAACACCCATCACAACGGAACGATGACAAGGGATAGGAACCTGGAGATCGCAAGGCTGCAGAAGGAGATCAGCGACCACATCGGCGTTGGCCCCGACAGCTTGGTCTTCAACTTCGAAGAGCATGGCGCTAATCGCGGGAAGCTCTTCCTCATCACCATCAACCCGCGGCACAACCAGAGCTTCTTGTTCCACGCTGTGGAGGGCACCGACAAGTTGGATGCCTTGCGCAACATGTTGGACTATGTCCGCACCTACAAGGAGCGCACAAGCAGCTACACCGTGCAATGGAGCGCCAAGGGCGAGAACAACCTGCAGACCTCCTACTTCCGCGCCAAGAACGTGCTCGAAGCCCTGGACAAGCTCTTCTTCGATCGCGACCCGAACAGCATCACGGTGTTCAGCGTGATCTTGAATCCTATTAGTTGAGTTGCAAGTAGGCAGCTAGCAGGTGCAGTAGGCAGGCATTTCTTCCCAGCCACATACAACTTCAGCATGGCGCAGGAGCCCGCTTACTTCACCGGAGGTTTCTGGGACCTTGTGGTATACAAGAAGGCGGAACAGTTAGCGCAGTTAGTGCTCTTGTTGTCGAAGCGCTTCCCTGGTGAAGAGAAGTATGCACTGACCGATCAATGCAGGCGATCTTCCCGATCGGTGTGCGCCAACTTGGCGGAGGCGTACCGTAAGCGCCGCTACCCGCTCCACTTCGTTTCCAAGCTCACCGATTCCGATGCAGAGAATTCGGAGACCCAAGTGTGGATGAAATTCGCTCTTGACAATGGCTACGTCAAGATCAACGACATTGCACCCATAATGGATCTATCCAATGAAGTCGGAAAGCTCCTCGGAGACATGATCGCTCACCCCGAAAAATGGTGCAGGAACACAAAGTGATCTACTGCTGGCTGCTCATGCTTACTGCCCTCTGTTCCTGCTTACTGCCCCTGCTCACTGCCAACTGACACATGCGCACGAAAACACCCATCCAGGTCCGCTTCCATGACATCGACATGGCGCACCATGTGCACAACGGTGTCTACCTCTCCTACTTCGAACAGGCCCGCATGGATTTCCTCCGCCAGTTCATTGAGAAGGACCACGACTGGAAGCAGTTCGGCCTCATCCTGGCACGCAACGAAGTGGACTACCGCCAGCCCGTACACCTCAGTGACAGCGTGGAAGTGGAGACCTGGTGCAGCAACGTGGGCAACAAGAGCTTCGACCTCAGCTATGCGCTTTTCGTGAAGACCCCCGAAGGCCGCAACCTGTGCACACAAGGCCGAAGTGTGATGGTGTGCTTCGATTACAAGGCGGGCGCGAGCATCAGCGTGCCCGAAGCCTGGCGCCTGGCCTTGGCGCGACTGATGGAGAACGACGTTTGACCATGCGACCCATCACCCTCACCCCTGCTGGCACCGTACTGCCGGAAAGCGAACTGATCCTGAATCCGGACGGCTCTGTCTATCACCTCGCGCTCCGTCCGGAGCATCTGGCCGATACCGTTCTGGTGGCTGGCGACCCGGGTCGCATCGCCCTGATCAGCGCTCACTTCGACCACATTGAACACCGGTCGCAGAACCGCGAGTTCGTCGCGCACACAGGCACCTTCCACGGTCGTCGGGTCACGGCCTTGGCCACGGGCATCGGCACGGACAACATCGACATCGTGGTGAACGAGTTGGATGCTCTGGTGAACATCGACCTTGTCACGCGCTCGCCCAAGGCCCAGCATCGTTCGCTCCGCATCATCCGCCTGGGTACTTGCGGTGCGTTGCAGCCTGACATACCTGTTGATGAGCTGGTGGTCTCGCGCTTCGGCCTGGGGCTCGACAACGTGATGCACTACTATGCCAACGAGCAAGAGAACGCCGAGGTCCGATTGCTTCAGGGCTTCCTGGACCACACCGAATGGCCGGACAATCTACCCGTGCCCTATGTCGGCACCGGTGACGCGGACCTCGTGGAACTGCTGGGACAGGACAATCACGTGGGCATCACAGTGACGGCCGGCGGCTTCTATGGACCGCAGGGTCGGCAACTGCGCGGCATTCCCAGTGTCGAAGGACTGAACGATTCCTTCAGCAGCTTCGCACACGAAGGGCAGCGCATCGTGAACTACGAGATGGAGACCAGTGCACTTTACGGCCTCTCCGGTCTGCTCGGACATCGCGCTTGCACGGTTTGCGCGGTGGTCGCCAATCGGTTGCGCAAAGAGTACAGCAAGGACCACCATGCGGCCGTGGAGCGCATGATAGGCCAGGTGCTGGAGCGCGTATTGGGCTGATCAACACCCCACTGGTGGAAAGACCAGGGCTGCTCCGCTCCGATCGTATCACCCGTCATCGAACTTCGTCCGGGCAGACCTTCCCTGCACCGACCCGGAGATGAGCGAGAATGAGATACAGGCATTGGTCAACCTGATCGACGATCCTGACGAAGCCATCTACCAACAAGTAAGGGAACGCATCATCGCCATCGGTGTGCCGGTGGTACCTGTGTTGGAACGGGCCTGGGAACTGGATCAGCTCGGCGAACTGTATCGGAACCGGATCGAGGACATCCTGCACACCATCCACGTGGATTCCGTGCATGAAGGATTGAAAGCATGGCATGCTGGCGGCGGAGAGGACCTGTTGGAAGGGGCCCTGCTCGTGTGTCGCTACCGGTACATGGAACTGGACGAGCAACGCTTCCGGGCCAAGTTGGCCGCCATCCGTCAGGACATCTGGTTGGAGCTGAATGACAACCTCACGGCGTTCGAAAAGGTGCGCGTGTTCAACCACATCTTTTTCCAGGTCCACGGCTTCAAGGGTAACAAGCGCAATTACCACGCGCCCCAGAACAGCTACATTAACGAGGTGCTCGACAGCCGCACCGGCAATCCGCTCTCGCTTTCTGTCTTGTACCAGGTATTGGCGGAAGAGCTGGGACTGCCCTTGCGCGGGGTGAACCTCCCCAACCATTTCGTGCTCGCCTACCTGGATGAGGACAGCATCGGGGGCGATCCAGGTGGCAGGCAGAACATCCTGTTCTACGTGAACGCTTTCAGTCAGGGCGACATTCTCGGGCGGAATGAGATCGATGAGTTCCTGCGGAAGCTGGACATCGATGCGCGGGAGTCATTCTACCAGCCTTGCTCCAACATCGACATCGTGCGGCGCCAGCTGAACAACCTGGTGCACAGCTACGAGAAGTCGGGCGATCCGGAACGTGCCGCCGAACTGAAGCGGCTCAGGGCGCTGTTGGGGGAACCCTCGTAGGATCGCCAGTTCAGGTCTTCGTGTGGCTCATTTTCCCGTCGGGAAATATGAACGCATCGTTAACTTTCCAGCCCTGAACGAACACTCTAACCCCTATCACATGAAAAAGATCTACCTCTCGCTTCTTGCGGCAGGAGCTTTCGCTGGTGCGCATGCCCAGCAGATGGCCCCTCGCCCCATGAACCACAAGCTGATCGACAACGGCAGCGCCCAAGTGGGCACACCAGGCACCCTCCGGGCTTCTTCCATAGCGCTCGGGAATGCCCAGAACATGCTGACCGTGTTGTTGAGCGGACAGAACCAGGTCTCCTACAATCCGGAGCTGAACTCGGTCCTGTTCGTCCATCGCCAGAACGCCGCTGACAATGGTGGTGTCGGTGCCGGCAATGCGATCCGTTTCGACGTGAGCACAGACGGAGGAGCAACGTTCCAGCTCAACAAGTTGCTGACCCCAGGCATCCTTGCAGGCACAACGGCGCCGGTCACCGCATGCCGTTACCCGCAGATCACGATCTGGAATCCCAGCGGGAACACGGACCCGGCCAACGCTTATGCGGTCAGCACCGGTGCCACCCTGAACTCTGTGAACGCCGGCCAGTGGGGCATCATCCAGGCCAGCTCGGCCAAGTTCGACGGCAGCAACAACGTGGATGCCTACTTCGACATCTTCGGGGACAACACCACGTTCCATGCCTATGGCATGCACACCGATGTGAACGGTAACATGTGGGCCCTCGCTTCACGCCTGAGCACCACAACGGACAATGCTGACTCGGTCGATTACAGCAGCTTCAGCGTTCTGAAAGGGGTGTTCAATACCGGCACCAACAGTGTGGATTGGACAGTGTCCTACAGCCTGCCTTGGGATGTGTTCGTCTACAATGATCCCGATAATGGCATCACCGCACAAGCTGTTAGCTGGAACATCGGGTTCTCACCGGACGGACAGACGGGCTATGCCGTGATCAACGGTACACAGAGCACCACGCTCCCCCGCCCCGCACCGCACCCGAACGTGTACAAGACCACTGATGGCGGCTCGAGCTGGGCTCCGCTTCCCATCCACGACTTCAGCACTGACCAGTGGGTGGTGGACAACATCCCCGGTGCGAACGACACACAGCTGCCCCGCCCCTACTTCAGCGACATGGACATGACCGTGGACGCCAACGGCAAACTCCACATGATCACGGAAGTGATCACTCAGTCTTTGGGCAACTCCAGCGATTCGGCCAACTATGTGTTCGTTGACCTGGCCACCCAGTTCATCGTGCATGCGGCTACTACGGATGGTGTGACCTGGGACTTGGAAACCTTGAGCAATGTGCTTGGAGAGGACTACCAATGGCCTCCCCAGACGACCGGTGGTGGCCCCTTCCAGAGCAACCGTCCCCAGGCTAGCCGCACGGCTGATGGTACCAAGTTGTTCTTCAGCTGGAACAGCAGTGGCGATACCGAGACCGAGAACATCCTGCCCGACATGTACTGCGCAGGTCTGAACGCGACCACCGGTCTGTGGACCGCGACCAAGAACTTGACGCTCAACACGAACGCTGAAGGTGCTGCTTGGTTCCATACGGTGGCACCCATCTCGATCACTGGTGGTGCTGACTACAATTACGAGATCCCCACGGTCTACGCCGAACCCGGTGCGGAGGACGTGGATGTTTGCGGCTTCTTCTACCTGAAGGGTGTGGGCTTCAATGATGCGGAATTCGCCTTCGGCATCGGCATCACCGAGAACGCCATCGACAACAAGGTGGCCGTGTTCCCCAACCCCACCAATGGTGCGGTGGAAGTGATGCTGAACGACCTAGGCACCGTGGAGCTCAGCGTGGTGGACGTGACCGGCCGCATGGTGGCCGCCGAGCGCACGAGCAAATTGCAGCACACCCTTGATATCACCAGCCAGCCTGCTGGTATCTACATGCTGACGATCCGTAGCGAGCAGGGCCAGACCACCCGCCGCATCGTGAAGCAGTAAGCTTGATCTGATCCACTGGCGAAGCGCCTCCGGGGAACCGGGGGCGCTTCGTGCGTTGGGCCCCTCCTACCTGAAGATCAACTTCACGGTGGCTGCTATGATGCGCAGGTCCAGGGCCATGCTGCGTTCGCGCACATAGCGAATGTCGAGGGCCAGCTTGGCCGGCATCACTTGTTCGATATAGGCCCGCTCGGGATCGGGAGCCTTGGCAAGCATCTCGTTCTCGTCCACATAGTCCATGCTCGCCATGCCGGTGATCCCAGGGCGCACGCTGAGCACCACCCGTTGTTCCGGGGAATACAGTGCGACATAGCGCGGCACCTCAGGACGTGGCCCGACGATGCTCATGTCCCCTACCAGCACGTTCCACAGCTGTGGCAGTTCGTCCAGCGTGGTCTTGCGCAGGAAGAACCCGACCCCCGTGATGCGTGGATCGCGACCGCCAATGGTGAGCTGGCCCTGAGCTTCGCTACCCGGCCGCATGCTGCGGAACTTCAGTAACCGGAATTCCTTTCCTCCCCTCCCGACACGCACCTGCCGGAAGAATGCGCCACCCCGAGATGACATGGACACTGCCAAGGCGAATGCCAGGAGCAGCGGTAGGAGCATGAGCAATGCAACAAAGGCGAAGAGAATGTCGAAGGTGCGCTTGACCATCGTGATCAGCCCATCACTTCGGCAACAGCTTCCTTCACGGCTGCGATCACCGTATCGACCTGTGCATCGCTAAGGTCGTAGTAGACCGGCAGGCTGATCTCGCGGCTGTACTGGTTGAAGGTGTTGGGAAAGTCCGCGATGCGATAGCCGAGCTCCTTGTACACGGTGAGCATGGGCATGGGGATGAAATGCACGTTCACGCTCACCTCACGCTTGGCGATGGCGGCGATCACGGCGTCCCGCTGAGCTTCGGTGGCGTTCGCCAGCCGTAGCATGTAGAGGTGGTAGGAACCTTTGCGACCAGCATCGGCGAACAGAGGGGCAATGAAACGAGTATCGGTACCGAAGGTGGCGTTGTACCGCTCGCAGATCGCTTTGCGCCGGGGGATGGTCTCGCTGTCGTAGCGGTCTAGCTCCACCAAGCCGATCGCGGCCTGCAGGTCGGTCATGTTGCACTTCCAGCCGGCCATGGTCACGTCATACCGCCAGGCACCCGCTTGCATCTTGCTGAGCGCGTCCTTGCTCTGGCCATGCAAGCTCATCACATTGAAGTGCTTGTAGAGGGCTTCGTTGTCGAAGGGCTTGGGCATGTTGAGCGCAAGCGCGCCGCCTTCTGCTGTGGTCAGGTTCTTCACCGCATGGAAGCTGAAACCTGTGATGTCGGCGATCGCCCCCACCCGCTTGTCGCCTATCGTGGCTCCGAAGGAATGGGCCGCATCGCTCAGGACCAAGATCCGCCCAAGCTGCTGTTGTACTTCGCCCTTGGCCACGAAAATTGTTCGATGTTCTTCCGCGAGGCGCATGATCTGCAGTTGGTCCGCCGGCAGCCCCCCGATGTCCACCGGCATGATGCACTTGGTGCGCGACGTGATGGCCTTACGCACAGCATCCGGGTCCATGGTGAAGTCATCCAGCACATCCACCATCACCGGCCTTGCGCCGACGTGGACCACGATGTTCGCCGTAGCGCAATAGGTGTAAGCGGGCACGATGACCTCATCGCCGGGACCGATGTTGAACCAGCGGAGAACCAATTCGCAAGCGTTGGTCCAGGCGTTCAGCGCGATCACCTTCTCCACGTCGCAATAGGCCGCTAGGCGCTTCTCGAACTCCTTGGTGCGCGGCCCGGTAGTGATCCAACCACTGCGCAAGGCGGCAGTGACCTCGGCGATGGTCCGTTCATCGATGCGGGGTGGGCTGAAAGGGATCATGGGGCGAAGTTCGCTACTCGGGTGGTCCGGTGCGCTGTGCAGCAAGCAAGCCAATGAACACAGCGAAGAAGACCACTCCTGCTTGCACTTCCAGTACGGATTCCACAGCTGCGTTCAGCGCGAACAAAAGCGCGAATAAGGCCATCAGACCATCGCGACGATGCAAGCCGATGACCAATGGAATGATGGCGACGAGGAGCGATAGGATGAGCCCAGGCCAACCCAAGGCCACACCACCTTGCAGGAACTGGTCATGGCTGTTAAGCCGACGTTCCGCCGCTGCGGCAGCTCCCTTCGCCTCGTAGCAGGTCACCAGGTCGTTCTTAATGTCACCGGTACCGGATCCGAAAGGATGCTGGTTCAGCAGATCGATGCTGCACCCCCATGCGACCAAGCGCTCCTCGTTGCCCTCACTGGAGGCATAGATGGCAGGGTCGCCGGCCCGTGCAAGTTCCACCGCCGTCAATGCGGCTCCGACCCGAACCTTCAATACAGGCCAAGCGATCGAACCGGCAATGAGCACCGCAGCAACGGATCCAAGCACCACCATGGAACGCACCCGTCCCTGGAGTCTTCGTGCGGCAAGTCCAACGAGGAATACCACGGTGACCATGAGGGAGACCAAGCCGCTCTTGCTTGCCAGCATCACAATGAACACGAGCAGAATAGGAACCACCACGGTGATCGCACGCTTGAGCCTTCGTTCAGTGCTACGATCATGGATGTACTGATGGCCCCAATAGACAACAGCCCAGCAGAGGTACCAGGCCGCGTAGCTCGGGTGCAGGTCGTAGCTCAGGTAACTCTGTGTCCAGCACTCCTTCCACCCCTTTTCGCCGAAGCAGACGGAGGCCTTCCAAAGGCTCAACACGATGGCAATGAGGATACCGGCCGTAAAGGCAAGCATGGTCCGGCGCAACATGTCCGGAAAAGCCTTGGTGACAACGGTGGCCACCAATGGCAGAAGCACCAATCCCAACTTGATCTGCAGGTCGAAAAGCCCAAATCCCGTATCGGCGGTCCAGAGCATGCCCAAGAGGTGCAGCGCATAAAGAGCTAGTTGTGGCCACAGCGATGGCAGGTCCATCCGTGGGAAGCGACCGAAACCCGACACCAGCAACAGGATCACCGAGAGGGCGAGGGGTATGGGAACCAGCGAACCGCTGATCGGCAGCAATGCACAGAGCGACAGCCAAGACCACTGGCCGGCCGTGCCGAACTTTGTTCGATATCCCTTCAGGTCATCCAAGCTCCATCAAGGCGTTCCAGAGTCGATCGCTGATCCGCTCCCGGTCGAAGTTCTCACGCACGTATCGCTGTCCGTGCGGTCCATGTGCATGGACAAGTGTCCTGTTGTCCGCATATTGAATGGCTGCTTGGGCCAGTGACGCTGCGTTCTCAGGCTCAAAGGCGAGCCCGCTTTCACCCTGGGAGATGAAGAGGTCCTTCGCCTCTCCTTCAACGCCGAGAAGCAGCGGTTTGCCCATGGCCAGGGCCTCAAAGATCTTGCTTGGAATTGCGCCCTTGAACAGGTCGTTCTTCCGCAAGGGTACCACCACAGCATCGATGGAGCGCATTAGGCCGAGCAATTCCTGACGTGGCATGCGGTCAATGAAATGGACGCGAATGGGATCCAGTTCGAACTTCAACGATCGGAGCATACTTTTCTCCGGTCCGTCACCAAGCAACAGAAAGTGAATGTCGCTGCGGTCTCGCAGAAGCACCGCTGCTTGAAGTATAACTTCCAAGCCTTGTGCATGGCCAAGGATGCCGGCGTAGGCGAACACCAGGTCACCTTCGCCGATACCCAACCGGGAGCGAACATCCGAGCTGGGCACCTCGTCAGCTGAAGCGATGGCAGTGAGATCGACACCGTTCGGCACCCAGACCACGCGCTTGTCGGGACAACGGGTCTT